>CAZHFE010000039.1:0-18915 GCA_964532055.1 uncultured Kaistella sp.
CTGCAAAATAATGTTTAAAATCTTCGCTTCGTCCTTCTGTCAGGAAGTGAATCGGGATTCCAGATGTGTTGGAAGAAACCAAAGTTCCCGGTTTTCGGAACTGTTCGATTTTTTCGTAAACGGATTTTTTGATGTCCAATCTTTCGATGACCACCTCGATAATCCAGTCCGTATTTTTGATTTTCGGCATATCGTTATCGAAGTTCCCGACCTTAATTCTGTCCGCGAATTTCGGGGAATAGAGGAGTGCCGGACTTGCTTTCTGAAGTTTGGCGAGATTTTCCGAAGCAATTCTATTTCGTACGGATTTATCTTCCAAAGTCAGACCTTTTTTTTGTTCAGTTTCGGTAAGTTCAAAAGGAACGATGTCAAGGAGAAGAACTTCTACACCGATGTTGGCAAAGTGTGCAGCAATTCCGCTTCCCATAATTCCTGAACCTAAAACGGTAACGTGTTTGATTCGTCTTTTCATTTGTATATTATTTATCATTTTTGGTGGAAAATGGAACCTTAAGGTTTCATTATTTCAATTTTTTATTGTTCAAAGTATTTGCGATATTGATGATATTATTCATTACTTCTTTGAAAATTTCTAACTTTTCGGGAGAAACAGTTTCCACTATTTTTTTGTTGAAATTGATAACAACTTCTTTAGACAAGTTTCTGCTGTTCAGTCCTTTATCTGTTAATTTGATGATGACTTCTCGTTTGTCATTAGTGGTTTTTTCTTTATAGATATATCCATTGTCTTCCAAAAGCCTAATAATTCTCGTAAGAGAAGTAGGTTCTATTGCCATTTTCGGACCGAGATTGGTGCTTCTCGTTCCATCTTTTGGGTCTATTTTCAAAAGAGTAAGTGCCTGTACTGCAGTTGCATCGTGATCGTGTGCTAAATCGGAATACATTTTCGAAACAGTAAGCCAGGTTGATTTTAATATTAAATCAATATTTTCTACTTTTTCATAATAATCTGTTTTCATTATTTTTTTTGTTATATGGTTTTTTACAAATATAACAAAAAATACTATGCATGCATAGTATTTTATAATATAAAGATTAAGTTCCTGATTATTAGCTGTTTATTTGATATGAATTGCATAATACTATGCGCGCATAATAAAATAAGAATCTTTAAAAAAATATAGAATTAATCAAGGTTTTTGATTAAGTTTAATATTTCTTCAAAAGAATTGCATTTTATTTGAAAATTACTGCTTGAAATCTCCCAAAAAGTATCTTTAAATTCAAATTTGAGTGTAGAGAGATTTTTTCTGATATTTTTCTGAAGAAAAGAGTAGAGCATTTCCGCTTGAAATTTCGGGGCAGAAATTGTGGGCGGAACAAAATTTTCGTCGAAGTTAAAAAGTTTTGGTTGAATCAGTTCAGAATGTTTTAGCAAAATATCTTCGGTAATTCCGGAATGGAGTTTTTTGTTTTTGATGTACCATATTTTGTCTGAAAATTCCTTTGCCAATCGCCAATCGTGGGACGAAAAAAGAATGAGTTTGTTTTGTTCTTTCGCCAATTTCCGTAGGAGTTGAAGTATGGCGATTTTATTTTCTTCATCAAGATGAGTAGTCGGTTCATCTAAAATAATGAATGGTGAATTTTGTGCTAAAGCACGTCCGATAAATACTTTCTGGAGATTCCCGTCAGAAAGTTTCTGTAAAGGAAAATCTCTATATTGCATCAAATTTAAACGTTCAATTATTTCTTCAACTTCTTGTTTATCAGAATCATTCAGTTCAAAATAATACGGATAATGAATATATTTCCCGAGCGAAATTAAATCCGTTAAAGTATAGTTTGCAGGGATTTGAGATTTGGAAAAAACAATGGCGATTTGTTCGGCAATCTCTTTTACCGAAAGTTTTTTGACTGATTTTCCGTTCAAAATTATTTCGCCGGTCAAAACCGGAATTTGTTTCAGAATACTTTTAATCAAAGTGGTTTTTCCAACGCCGTTGTTCCCGATGAGCAGACAAACTTCACCTAAATTCAATGAAGCTTCAATCTCTTTTATTAAAGGAGTTTTGTAACCGATTTCTGTATTTTTTAATTCTAAAAACATTTAAAATATACTTGGTTCTTTTTATTTGGCTCTTTTACGACTCATCATCATTAAAATCACCGGAATTCCGAACAATGAAGTAATCACATTCAAAGGAAGCTGCGAAATTTCTGATACGATTGAAAACGCTTCCATAATCAAAATTCCCAAAAGCATATTCAGAATCCATTGCTGCCACAATTTTGCGGGATTAAAAATAATTCTGCAAAAATGCGGAACCACAATTCCGATAAACAAAATAGGTCCTAAAAACGCCGTAACCGAAGCAGAAAGCAGGGAAGAAGCAATGATAATCAGATATTTCAGCACGTTCAGATTTACCCCGAAACTTTGTGCATAAGAATTTCCGAGCGAATTTCCGATGAGCGGTTTTATGGATTTGAAACTTAAAAATAATCCGGCTGAAGCAATGATCGACAATACTAAAATCTGATTTTTCGTTACTTGATTATTCGCTCCGAAACTCCACAGAATATAGTTTTTCAAACTTTGGTTTTCTCCGTAAAACTGCAAAATAGAAACAACAGCTCCTGCTAAAGCCGAAACCAAAAATCCGAAAATAATCAGGAAAGATTTATCTTGAAATCTGTTGGAAAAAGCAATGAGAATCAGCATAAGAACCATACTTCCTGCAATGGCAGAAATACTCAGAAAACTGTTTTGCAAAAACTCCGGAAGCAGAATATCCTGCGAAAAAAAGATGTAAAAAGCAACGCTCAAACTTGCAACCGAAGTAATCCCCAAAACCGACGGTCCTGCTAAAGGATTCTGAAAATATTCCTGCAAAAGAAATCCGGAAGTAGGGATTGAAATTCCCGCCAATAGCATTACTAAAACCCGATTAATTCTCAGTTGTGCAATTTGGGAATTTTCGGAATCCGAAAAAAAATCGGTGAAGTTTAATTTCATAAAACCAATATTCAGATTAATTGCCATCGAAAAGATGATTCCGGTGATAATCACTAAACAAATGATTTTGAAATTTTTAGTCATAAAATTTTGATATTCAACTGTTTCAGAATTTTAAATTCAGAAAGAGTTTTCAGATTTTAATCTTCAAAAAACGATTTATTTAAAAGAATTTATTTTCTTTTCAAGTTCGTCTTTTGTCATCATTCCTACAGTTTCATTGGTTTTATCTGCTTTTCTCATCAAAGTAAACGGAATAGATTCGCCGCTCCATTCTTTGAAATTTGCAGAGAAAAATTCGGGTGAAAGTTTCATACCGTCCAAAAGCACAATGTTTTCAGATAGATTATTTTCTTCGGCAAAAGATTTCACTTTCGTTGCCCAATCAGATTTTTGGTCTAAACTGACAAACGTGAATTTAACGGGCTGGTTTTTCAGTTCCTCCATTTTTTCTTTAAAATGCGGGATTTCTACCATACACGGACCGCACCACGTGGCAAAAAAATTGGTAACATACAGTGTATCATTATTTTGTTTTGCCAAAATTTTTGATGTTTCTTCGGGAGTTAACTCGATGGATTTGAAAGGAATTGCTGCTGAATTCTCAACAACGGAAACAGAATCTTGTATTGCAGGATTTTCCGGCTCTTCATTGATTTTTGCTTCTTTTTTACAACCCGTAATTGCAGCGAAAATTATCATCGCTAAAACTAATTTTTTCATTTTATTTTTATTATTTTTGAATCTTACAATCAATATGGAGAATCATTTACCAAAAGCGAAACAAGTAGAATTTCACTGGCTAAAATTAACGAAAAAGCAGCAACTGACCAAAAACACCTTTGCTTTGGAATTTGAAATTCCCACCTCGCTGAAACCGAATTACAGGTTTGAAGCCGGACAATATGTTACGCTAAAATATCCGGCAAAAGGAACGGTTTTTCAGAATGATTTTTCGATGACGAATGCTCCGTTTGAGGAAAAAATTTCTTTAGGAATTAAAATCAATACGCAGCAAAGTTCTTCCAAAGATTTGTATGATGAGTTTGAAATTGGCGATATGGTAGAAGTTTCCGAACCGAGAGGAAGATTCACGCTGGTTTCAAAACCACACGAATTCCGCACCATCATTGGTTTTGCAGCCGGAATCGGAATTACACCTTTATTAAGTCATTTCAAAAATATTCTTCACAACGAACCCAGAACACGGTTTTTTCTGTTTTATGGAAACAAATCCAGAGAAGACATTCCCTTTAAAAATGAAATTGACCAATTTGCAGCAGCAAACAGCGAGAGATTTCAGGTTCATTATTTTTATTCTCAAGAGAAAGTGGGAAATGCTTTTTTGGAAGGTCGTCTCGATGCGAAAAAACTTTCACTCATCATCAATCAACTGATGATGATAGATGATACCGACGAAGAAGTTACACTTTGGGATTCGGTAGATGAAGTACTGATTTGTGGGAAAGGCGAGATGATAAAATCTTTGGCAAACGCTTGTTACAACAACGGAATCCCGAAAAAGAACATTCATTTTGAATTGTTTCAGGAATATAATGAAGACATTTATCCGCAGGAAAAAGAATTTCCTTTGATAGAAGACATCGAGGTTGATTTTAAACTTTTCAGTAAAGATTATTCGGCGAGATTAGAGAACAATAAAACGCGGCTTTTGCAGCAATTGCTCATTCAGGGATTTCCTGTTCCGTATTCCTGCAAATCGGGAATCTGCGGCAGTTGTGAATGTATTTTAGAAGAAGGCGAAGCAGAACTTCTGGAAAATGAATATCTTACTGAAAATGAAGAAAAGCAAGGGAAAATTTTGGCGTGTATGTCGGTTGTACTCAGTAAAAAAATAAAGGTTAATTTTGATATGATATAATTTCCGGTTTTGAAAAGAATTTTAGACCTTTTTAGATTTTTCTTCGGTTTGATAGAAGTAGCGGTTTTGCTGATGATTTTGGCAAATATTTGGGTTTTTGCTTTGACGAATGGTAGAACTTTTACTAAGGTTTCTAAAATTCCTGTGAGAGAAACTGCTTTGGTTTTGGGAACTTCACCGAAAATGAAATCCGGAGTGGCAAATCCTTATTTCACATCGAGAATGGAAGCAGCGGCTCTTCTTTATCATCACGGAAAAATAAAGAAAATTATCGTGAGTGGTGAAAAAAGCAAAGGTTACAATGAGCCGGAAGCAATGAAAAATTACCTGATTTATCAGGAAGGAATTCCCGAAGACATCATCACCGAAGATCCGAAAGGTTTTAAAACACAAACCAGCATCAGCAATTGTAAAGAGATTTACAAACAAAACAATATCATAATCGTTTCGCAAGGTTTTCATAATTTACGGGCTTTGTTTTATGCCAGAAATAGCAATATGGATGCACTCGGTTTTGATGCGCAAGATGTTCTGAACAATCAAAGTTATTACAGAAATCAGTCGAGAGAATTTCTGGCAAGAGTTTCTGCGGTTGTTTATTATATGTTCGGAATTGAGAAAAAAAATGAGGCTAATAACCCGTAATTCTGCGGAAAAAATTTATGGAAAACATTATCAATTATTTATCAGAAGTTTTAGAAATTCCGAATGAATCAGCAAAATTGTGCAGTGATTTTTACATCGCCAAAAATGTAGCAAAAAACGAATTTCTCTTGCAGGAGAACGAAATCTGTACCCAAACTTATTTCGTGGAAAAAGGTTTGCTGAGAATGTATTCTATCGACAGAAATGGCAAAGAACACATCATACAATTTGCTCCCGAAAAATGGCTGATTTCTGATAGAAGTTCACTTTATTTCAATGAAAAATCAAAATATTATATAGAAGCGGTGGAAGATTCTGAAGTTTTGCTCTTGAAAAATGATTTTTTCACTAGCATTATCGAGAGATTTCCCAATACTGCAGAAAACAATGACCTACTCTTGCAGAAACATATCAGAAATCTTCAAAACCGTGTAAACTCGCTTTTAGCCGAAACTGCCGAAGAAAGATATATGAATTTCATCAAAATGTATCCGGATATTTTACAGCGAGTTCCGCAATGGATGGTGGCTTCATATCTCGGTATCACACCAGAAAGTTTGAGCCGTGTACGAAAAGAATTGGCAAAGAAAAATTTTCAGATTAATAGGTAAAATCAGATTCTTTTTTATTTCGTTTCAAAAAATAATTTTCACGAGCGAACTTCTTACCCGAAATTAGTAACAAAATTATATCTTTGTAAAAACAAAACGTATGCTCGTCATCGGAATTGCAGGAGGAACTGGCTCTGGAAAAACCACTGTGGTAAACAAAATTTTACAGCAACTGAATGAAGAAGGTGTAAATGTACTTTCGCAAGACAATTATTATTATGACAATCAGCACTTATCGCTTTCTGAAAGGGAAGTTCTGAATTATGACCACCCAAAATCTATTGACTTTGAACTTCTGCTGAAACACGTCAAAGCGCTGAAGAAAAAAGAAACCATAGAACAACCTGTTTATTCATTTGTTACCCATTCCAGAACCGGAGATTTTGTTTTGATAGAACCGAAAAATGTGTTGATTATAGAAGGGATTTTGGTTCTCACCAATAAAGAACTTTTGAGGGAATATGATTTGAAAGTTTTTGTTCACGCAGATTCTGATGAAAGATTAATCCGCAGAATTCGTAGAGATACCCAAGAAAGAGGTAGAGATTTGCAAGAAGTTCTGCACCGTTATCAAACCACGCTGAAACCGATGCATCAGGAATTTATAGAACCCTCTAAAAATGATGCAGACTTAATCGTTCCGAACATGAAGCAAAATACTGTCGCTATTGATTTTCTTTCGACAGTCATTAATAATACATTGAAAAAATCACACTAAAATGGAAGAGCTCATCAAGGAAATAAAACCGCAATCAAAAAGCGTTAAATTTATTCGGAAAAATATTTTGAATAAATACTTTATCACCATTTTTCTTTTTCTGGTTTGGATGATTTTTTTTGACAGCACTTCGTTTTTGGTCATCAACGAAATGAACGGAGAGGTCAATAAATACGAAGAACAATTAGCTTATTACAAATCTGAATACAAAAAGAACGACGATTTCTATAAAAAACTGATGAACAATAAATCTGAAAAGGAAAAATTTGCACGCGAAAACTATTTTATGAAAAAGCCGAATGAAGAGATTTTCATTTTGGTAGTAGATTCTGCAAATATCAAAAAAAGCAAATAATCTGTAATTTTTTTCGATTTAAATTCCTGCTTTCCGCAGAAATTTTCAGAATTAAAAAATTTCCTTACCTTTGCACTCTTAAATAATTAACCGGGACGAGTTCCCACAAATTTTAAATGTATGTCAGTAAAAATCAGATTACAAAGACACGGTAAAAAAGGAAAACCCTTTTTCCACATCGTAGTTGCAGATTCAAGAGCGAGAAGAGATGGTAAATTCATCGAAAAAATTGGTACTTACAATCCTGTAACTAATCCTGCAACCATTGACCTAAATGTAGATTCAGCGGTAAATTGGCTGAACAACGGTGCACAACCAACCGATACTGCAAGAGCAATTCTTTCTTACAAAGGTGTATTGTACAAAAAACATTTACAAGGTGGTGTTGCGAAAGGTGCTTTTGATGAAGCAGAAGCTGAAAAGAGATTTGCAACATGGCTGGAAGGAAAAGAAAAACAAGTTCTTGGTAAAAAAGATGGTTTGAAAAAAGCAAAAGCAGATGCTAAAAATGCAGCTTTGGAAGCTGAAGCTAAAGTGAACCAAGCAAGATTAGATGCTGCTGCAAAAGCTGAAGCAGATGCAAAAGCAGCGGAACAAGCAGCAAATGCTCCTGCTGAAGAAGCAGTTGCAGAAGTTACCGAAGAAGTTGTAGGTGCTCCAGTTGAAGAAGTTGTAGCAGAAGTTGAAGAAACTCCTGTTGCTGAAGTTGCAGCCGAAGAAGTTGTAGCAGAAGTTACGGAAGAACCTGCTGCAGAAGCAGAAGGAACTGAAGAAGCATAATCACAAAAGAGAACACAAAATTGGAAAGGCGCGATTTATCGCGTCTTTGCTGTTTTAAAAATATTTCGGTATGAAAAAAGAAGATTGTTATTTTTTAGGAAAAATCACCCGTAAACACGGATTGCAGGGAAATGTAATTCTGAAACTCGATACAGACCAACCGGAAATGTACAGTAAAATAGATTCCGTTTTTCTGGAAATCAACGGTTTGCTTGTTCCATTTTTCATTGACAAACAGCAATGGCAGAAAATCGATACCAAAATTATTTCCTTTAAAAATACTGCGGAAACATTGGTGGAGCAATCCATTGGAAAAGATGTCTATCTTCCGCTTTCTACGCTTCCCAAACTTTCGGGCAAGAAATTTTATTATCATGAAGTGATTGGTTTTCAAATCAAAGATGAGAACGACCAACTTTGCGGGACGATAGTTTCTATTAACGACCAAACTGCACAAAATTATTTTATCCTTAATTTATCCGGAAAAGAAATCATCATTCCCATCATCAAAGATTGGATTTTAGAAGTGAACCGCGAAGAAAAATTCATTAAAATGCAATTACCGGAAGGTTTGATGGACGTTTTTCTGACGGATTCTAAAAATGATGAGCTAAAAGAAATAACTAAAACTTAGCTTACCGAAAAAAGGTGTTCCCGGCGTAAAATGGATTTCGGAAACAGCATCGGTTTCGTTTTGTAATCGGCTTTCGGTATCGAATTGCGTTTCTTTCCATTTTGTATTAAAGATATTCTGAACTGATGCACCGATTTCCCAATTCCTTGCAGTGTAATTCAGAACAGCATCACAAATGAAATATCCTTTTGCAATTACGGAATTATCCTCGTTTGCAGGGCGATTTCCCATAAATCTGTAACGAAAACTCCCATTGAATCCGTTCATTTTTTTGTAGGTAATTCCGCCGGAACTTACCAAAGTCGGAGCAAGCGGAATGTAACTTTCGTCTTTCGGAACTTCGAGAAATTTTGGTTTTGCCAAACTTAAATTGAAATCAGCGAACCAATTTTTAAACATTTCGTATCTCGCAGAAATATCAAGTCCAAAACGCTGTGTTTTTCCGCTTTCTTCCACAACCGCTTCGTCGCCGACATACACAAATTCCTGATTCAGCCAAAGATACCAAACCGCGGTTTGCAGCAATAATTTTTTTCCGATTTTGAAAATTCCGCCCACATCGCTTCCCAAAGCAGGTGGAAGAACTTTTTTTCCGTTTTCCAAAACAGCAACTCTTGTGTCGTTGCTGTGAAATCCTTTCCCGAAATAAGTGTAAAGTTCCACATTTCGGTTGAGATTATAATTGATATTCAGCTTTGGGGAAAGAATTTGCGATTCGGATTTGTAATAGTAGTTTTCTAAAAAATCGTCATACTGATTGTTGAAATAATCATAACGCAAAGCAGGAATAATGCTGATTCCGTTTTTGAAACGAAACTTTTGCGACCAGAAAACCCCTAAATTCGCTTCATATACATTTCCGAATTTCAGCCGTTCCAAAATCGTAATTCTATCTTTGGTGTGATTGAGCTGCAGATTTTGCACATCATCGTAACGAAATTGGATTCCTGCATTGGTTTCGGTTTCCACCGTTCCGATTTTTGATAATTTTTCGTAATTCGAATTGATTCCGTAAGTATTCCGCGATTCTTTTTGCTCGATTTGGTCGCCGTTTACATCGTCATTCAGAAAAAAAGTGAAATTGGAAAACAGATTGAAATCGTATTTGGAAAAATAAAACTGATTGGTGAATTTTCCGCCGTTTTGCAAATAGGTTGCGAGTTTTGCACTTACATTATATCTCGAAGTTTTTCCGCCTTCATTCGGGTCGATTGCTCCGAACCAGCCAATCATTCCGCTTTCCACGGCTCTGTCAGGAATTTGTCCCGAAGCATTCCATTTGCTGTGAAAACCGCTTGCAAAAGCCGTGAGAAAATTATTTCCTGAAAGTTTTCCGTGATATTTCATAATTCCGTTTAACCTATTGAAATTCTGTGGATTGTCGAAATATCCGTTTGTGAAATACGCTTCGGAAGCGAAATACAAGCTTTGATTTTTCTTATTTTTCCGGCTTAGAAAATCGTAACCGAAAACACTGTGATAAGTGTCGAATTGCCCGATTTCGAATTTCGCAAAATTATTTTCGAGGTAATCTTTGGTTTTAAATTCCACAAATCCCGCCGTTGTGAAATTTCCTTTGTCGGCGAAATACGGTCCTTTGTTAAAATTCACATTTTCAATTAGTTCTGGAATTATGAAATGCAAATCGGCATAACCTTGTCCGTGAGCATGACTCGGCAAATTTACAGGAATTCCGTCAGAAAAAATGGATATGTCCGTTCCGTGGTCAATATCGAAACCGCGGATAAAAAGCTGTTCCGCTTTTCCTCCTCCTGCGTGTTGCCCGATGAAAAGTCCCGGAACGGAACGTAGAATTTCCTGCGAATTATTAATCGGTCTTAAGTGAATATCCAAAGCGCTTATCGTTTGGAAAATATTATTTTTGGGAGAAGATTTCAGGTTGATTTCTTCAATTTGAGCAACTTTCGGATTGATGAAAATATATGCCGAATTATTTTTAATTTCGAGTTGGCTAAAATTAAAAATTTCCGTTTCAAAACCGATTCCCGAAACTTTAATTTTTTGATTTTCGAGAGCATTATTTTTCAAAGAGACAAAACCGTTTTCGTCTGTATATTTTTGAAAATCAATTTCTTCAATATTTACCAAAACAGGATTTGCAGGCTTTTGCGTCAGTTCATTAATGACAAAAATTCCTGAAATATTTTGAGAAAAAACAATCTGAAAAAAACAAATAAGAAAAATGGAAAAAAGTATTTTAAATTTCATTTTTTTTACATTTAAAGGAGTAAAGCGAGGATGAATGAAAACTCAGATAGCGTTTTTCAGGTTTTTTATTTTTTCCTGCATTTCATTGAAAAATTTCTTACGGTCTTTTTGTCCCGAAAAACTTAACGAAGTCGAGTTTTTTATCTGATGCCGAAAAAAATTAAGCGCATCTTCACAGGTATTTTTATCATCGGTCATCAAATATCCGAACATATTAAACGGTACAAAAAGTGATGATTTTTCCTGATTTCTGAATAAAATACTGTTGTTCAGAATCAGCAAATCGTGAGCGTAAATGTGAAATTTCTGATTTTGATTTTCGGCTTTCTTTTCTATTTCCGAAATCAATTTTTCGAGTTCGTTTAGAATAATTTTTGCTGTTTCTTGAGAAAGTATTTTTATTTCCAGATAAAAGGAAATTTGATTAAGTATGCTCGAAATGGTGGTGTTGTTCCAAATTTCCGTAACGTTCAGGTTTTCGTAAAGTATTTTCAAATCTTCGCTTTTGTCAGAGTAACGCTCCAATCTGAACTCGTCAAAAGGTTGCATAAAATCTTTTTCGTTGAGCAGATTCATCCACACAAACAATTTGAATCTCGATAAAACAGAATCAGAAATTGTATAGAAAAACGGAATATCTTTTGCGGAATAATACACTTCGGTTTCGGGATTGATTTTAAAATCTTTCAGCAGAAGAAGTGCATCTTCAAAATAATGTAAAAGGTCATTTACTGTTCTTATCGGCTTGGTTTTTTTTGCGATAATCTGATTTTCGTTTTCTGCAAACCTGTCCAGCGAAATATTGTAATACTTTGCCAACTCCACGCTTTCTTCGAGAGAAAATTTAGATTTTAGCGAAGTTCTTCTGTGAGAGGCGTCATAACTGATATTCAGAACATTTGCAATTTCGTCATTCAGAGATTTGTCGCCGATTTTTCTGCGGATTTCTTTCAGTAAAAGTTCCTGAACCATTTCTTTTGCGATTTTCACAAATATAGAAAAAATATTAATTCTTTTCCGCATTTAGAGCATGTCGTTTCAGATATACTTTTGAACCATAATTTTAAAATCAATTATTATGAAAGCAAAAATGTTAATGCTGATTTCTATATTTATTTGTAGTTTAGCATATAGTCAAGATTCAATTCAATCACCAAAATCAAAAACGGGTTTTATCACTTTTTCACCTAAAAAGGATTTTCAAAAAAATACGAACGGAATCAATCTGGGAATTTTAGATGATTATCAGCAGGAGCAAAAAATCAATGGAATTAATTTTCAATTAAACCCTATTCTTGTTATTTATCCGTTGATTCCAAAGGCGATTGAAGCTCCTGAAAAAGAAAAAGCAACAGTTACTGTAAACGGAATTCACATTTCCACAAGCGGAATGTTTGACGGAAAAAATCTCAATGGATTAGGAATTTCCGTTTATAATCACGCTTACGAAACCAATGGAGTCGCTGTCAATTTTTACAACAATACTTCCGTAAATCTCAACGGACTTCATATTTCCGGCTTTGCGAATAATTCGGATAAAGGGAGAGGTGTTAATATCTCAATTATGGGAAACTATTCCGAAAATTTTCAGGGATTGATGATTGGTGCATTCAATGAAACCAATGAGGTAAAAGGAATCCAAATTGGGATTAGTAACAAAACTAAGAAATTAAAAGGAGTACAATTAGGATTATGGAATAAAAACGAAAAACGAAATTTTCCCATTATTAACTGGAATTTTAAATCATAATTTTTCATAGAAATTGGTTATAATAAAACGATGCTCTTTCATAGGAATTTGCATCGTTTTTTGTAGATTTGCACTCACTAATTTTGAAGCTCAAAAACTTTATCAATACAATGAAAAGACAGACGATTAAAGACCTATTGACAGATTACAAAAAAATCCTTCATCATGATATTACCGTTCAGGGTTGGGTTCGTGCGTTCCGTTCTAACCGTTTTATTGCGTTGAATGACGGTTCTACGATTCATAATTTGCAGATTGTGGTGGATTTTGAAAATTTTGATGAAAAGATTCTCAAAAACATCAAAACCGCTTCTTCCCTGAAAATTGTCGGTGAAGTGGTGGAAAGCGAAGGAAAAGGTCAGGACATCGAAATCATTGCGAAGAAAATCACAATTCTGGGCGACAACTTTTCCGACGAATTGGAAAATACCATTCTTCAACCCAAAAAACATTCTTTGGAAAAACTTCGTGAACAGGCGCATTTGCGTTTCAGAACCAATTTGTTCGGAGCAGTTTTCAGAGTGCGGAATGCGGTAAGTTTTGCGATTCATCAGTATTTTAACAGCAATCAGTTTTTCTATATCAATACACCTGTAATTACCGGTGCAGATGCGGAAGGAGCAGGCGAAATGTTCGGAGTTACGAATTTTAATTTGAACGAAATTCCGAGAGATGAAAACAATGAAATTGATTTTTCACAGGATTTCTTCGGAAGAAAAACCAATCTTACCGTTTCCGGACAATTGGAGGGAGAAACTGCTGCAATGGGACTCGGAAGAATTTATACTTTCGGTCCAACTTTCCGTGCAGAAAATTCTAATACAACACGGCATTTAGCAGAATTCTGGATGATTGAGCCGGAAGTGGCGTTCAACAATCTGGAAGACAATATTGATTTGGCGGAAGATTTTCTGAAATACGTTATCGGTTACGTTTTGGAAAACTGTAAAGATGATTTGGAATTTCTCGACAAGCGTTTTGAGGAAGAACAAAAGCAAAAACCCGAAAAAGATAGAGCAAAAGAAGGTTTGATTGAAAAACTGGAAAACGTGGTTGCAAAGCGTTTCAAAAGAGTTTCTTACACCGAAGCGATTGATATTCTGATGAATTCCAAAGAAAATAAAAAAGGAAAATTCCAGTATCCTGTGGAAAAATGGGGAACTGATTTACAGAGTGAGCACGAACGCTTTTTAGTGGAAAAACATTTTGAAAGTCCGGTTGTTTTGTTTGATTATCCAAAAGAAATCAAAGCTTTTTATATGAAACTGAACGAAGACGGAAAAACAGTTGCAGCAATGGACGTTCTTTTTCCCGGAATCGGCGAAATTATCGGTGGCTCAGAAAGAGAAGCAAGACACGATGTTCTTCTGCAAAAAATGAAAGATTTCGGAATTGATGAACATGAATTGTGGTGGTATCTTGACACGAGAAAATTCGGTTCTGTTCCACACGCAGGTTTTGGTTTGGGATTGGAAAGATTAGTTCTTTTCGTAACGGGAATGACCAATATCCGCGATGTGATTCCGTTCCCGAGAACACCAAAAAGTGCTGAGTTTTAAAAGAGAAAGTAGTTGGAATCGAGAAGATATAAGTTTCATGTGAATAATTTAAAAGTAAAAATCCCGAAAAAACTTTTCGGGATTTGTGTATAAAATTTTACAGCAAAAATCGTGCAAATTGAGTTTTATTTAAAAGAAATTTCTTATTTTCGTAGAGATAAATTTTATCAAAAAAAATAATGCTTAAACAAAACCTTCAACTCAAACTCGGGCAAAAACTCGCTCCTCAACAGATTCAGCTCATGAAACTGATACAACTTCATACCTTGGAATTTGAAGAAGAATTAGAGCGCGAACTTGAAGAAAATCCGGCTTTGGAAAAAGTAACGGAAAATGAAGGCGAAGAAGATTATAATACCGATGAAAACTACGAAGATGAGGGAAATGAAAGCATTGATACCGATTTCGATGTTGATGAATATCTTTTTGATGACGAACCGGCTTATAAAACCTCTTCTAACAACTATTCCGCAGATGATGAGGAATTTGACAATCAGTCGCTTCTAACGGAAGGACAAACTTTACACGATTATCTTACCGAGCAAATTCGAATGGTAAACATTGACGAAGAAGATCTGAAAATTGCGGAATATATCATCGGAAACCTTGATACAGATGGATATTTACGGCGCGAACTCAAATCTATTGTAGATGATTTGGCATTTTCGCAGGGGATTTATACCACACAGGAAAAAGTGAAGGAAATTGTTGAAAATTATATTCAAAAACTTGACCCGTCCGGAGTTGGAGCGAGAAATCTTCAGGAATGTCTTTTGCTGCAAATCGAGAAAAAAGTTAGCGCCGATAAAGCGGTTTCTTTAGCAGCCAATATTCTGCGACATCAGTTTGATGCTTTAACCAACAAGCATTACAACAAAATCATGCAGAAATATGATGTAGATGAAGATGACCTGAAAGATGCTTTGGAAGAAATCTCTCGTCTTTCACCAAAAGTAGGCGGAAATTTCGACCAGCAAACCATCACGCTGAATCAGGAAATTATCCCCGATTTTGTGATTCAGATTAAGGAAAACAAAAAAGGTCAATACGATGTAATTCCCTTGCTGAACAGTAAAAATGCGCCGAGTTTGCGTGTTTCTGATGAATATAAAGATATTCTCACAACCTATTCTCATGACAAAAATTCTGCAGAGCATAAACAGGCGGCACTTTTTATCAAACAGAAATTAGATGCGGCAAAATGGTATATTGATGCTATTAATCAAAGACAAAATACGCTGCTTCAAACGATTACGGCGATTGTGAAATTGCAGAAAGATTATTTCATTACCAGTGATGACAAATCTCTGAAACCGATGATTCTGAAAGATGTTGCAGATATTACAGGATTTGATATTTCCACAATTTCCAGAGTGGTAAAAAGCAAATATGCCGATACACCAAACGGAATTATTTACTTGAAAGATTTGTTTTCTGATTCTTTGACGAATGATGATGGTGAAGAAGTTTCCACAAAGGAAATCAAAACCCATCTTCAAGAAGCGATTGATAAAGAGAACAAACGAAAACCTTTAACAGATGATGCATTAGTTGGCGTTTTGAAAGAAAAAGGATACAACATCGCAAGAAGAACTATTGCCAAATACAGAGAGCAACTTAATATTCCTGTAGCGAGATTGAGGAAGGAATTGTAGGAATTATGCTTCATAAAAATAAAAAATCTTCAAGGTTCAAACCTTGAAGATTGTTATTAGAAAAATGAATTTTTCTTATTCAAATTTATTTTTATACGTTTTCATCTGCTCTTTGCAAAAGCATTTTGTAAATCAATCCGCCTACAACTGCACCACCAATAGGAGCGACCCAAAACAGCCAAAGTTGTGAAATTGCTTGTCCGCCAACAAAAACCGCCTGAGAAAGTGAACGAGCCGGATTAACCGAAGTGTTGGTAATAGGAATTGAAATCAAGTGAATCAGCGTTAAACACAATCCTATAGCGATTCCTGCAAATTTACCGTTAGCAAATTTATTCGTTGAACCCATAATCACGATAACGAAAAACATGGTCAGCAAAAACTCAGCAAGAAATGCTTGCATCATGCTGTAGCTTTTCCCGAAATAAACTGCAGATTCATAGAAATTGGTAGCAAAAGAACCTGCGCTTCCATCGCCGGATCCGCCGTTGATATATGATAAAGCAGCAGCTGCAGCAATTGCACCAATACATTGTGCTGCAATGTATGGAATAAGTTCTTTGGCAGAAAATTTGCCGCCTGCGAATAATCCGAATGAAACCGCCGGATTAAAATGTCCTCCGGAAATATGTCCCACTGCATATGCCATTGTAAGTACAGTTAAACCAAACGCTAATGCGACACCTAAAAGTAAAATACCAATTTGTCCATTTTCAGCAGGAGCAATTTGTGAAGCAAAGATTGCGCTTCCACAACCGCCGAAAACCAACCAGAATGTGCCGAAAAACTCGGCGGCTAATTTTTTTGACATAATTTATTGTTTTAAAGTTGATTCAAATTTAGAAAATTTTTTAAAAAAATCGGAAATTTGTTATTAACTTTTTATTGGAATTAAGAAAATAATATCTCTTTCGAAATCATTGCTGCATTTTATAAATTCAGTAAATGGAACTTTAGCCACTTAATACCTCTCCGGAAAGTTGATGAAAACCTCAAGAAATAAAAAGCATACAGATAAACGAGCTGAAATGGGGAATGTATCTCGTATAGTTGAAATCTGATAAAGAAATTGCTGTTGTAAAAATGATAGTGTAGTAACTGGTGATTTTACATCATAAAAAAACCTTTCGGATTTCCCGGAAGGTTTTTTTATTATTGATTGATGAGTATTTATTACAAAGAAGCAGAATAAATCAATAAATCGGTTAATTTGTTGGAATACCCCATTTCGTTGTCGTACCAAGAAACTAGTTTCACAAAGTTTGGCGAAAGCATAATTCCTGCATCTTTATCGAAAACGGAAGTTCTTTTTTCTCCTATAAAATCCTGTGAAACTACGGCATCTTCTGTGTAACCTAAAATTCCTTTCAGTTCACCTTCGGAAGCAGATTTTATTGCTGCACATATTTCGTCATAAGTAGCGGCTTTTTCAATTCTCACCGTTAAATCTACTACAGAAACATCTGCTGTTGGAACTCTGAAAGACATTCCTGTCAGTTTTCCGTTCAAAGAAGGAATCACTTTTCCTACTGCTTTTGCAGCTCCTGTAGAAGATGGAATAATGTTGTTCAGTGCAGAACGACCACCTCTCCAATCTTTCATAGATGGTCCGTCAACAGTTTTTTGTGTTGCAGTAGTTGCGTGAACAGTTGTCATCAACCCTTCCACAATCCCGAAATTATCGTGAACTACTTTTGCAAGCGGAGCAAGACAGTTGGTGGTACAAGAAGCGTTTGAGAAGATTTTCACATCGTCAGTTAAATCTTTGTGATTCACCCCCATTACAAACATTGGGGTATCATCTTTTGAAGGAGCAGAAAGCAATACCTTTTTTGCACCTGCGTTGATATGTGCTTGTGCAGCATCTTTAGAAAGAAAAAGACCGGTAGATTCTACAATGTAATCTGCGCCAATCTCGTTCCATTTCAAATTATTCGGGTCTTTTTCAGCAGTTACTCTGATTTTTTTTCCGTTTACGATGAGGTCATTTCCTTCAACAGAAACCTCTCCGTTGAATCTTCCGTGTACAGAATCGTATTTCAGCATATAAGACATATACTCTGCATCGATAAGATCATTGATTCCCACTACTTCGATGTTGCTTCTTTCCGCCATTGCTCTGAAAACAAGACGACCGATTCTTCCGAAACCGTTAATTCCTACTTTGATTGTTGACATAATTTTTATTTTAAAATTAGATTTTTAGGTTTAAATATTTTTAGATTGCTAAAATTTCTGATATTTTCAGCAGGTTTTGATCAATTTCGTTATGTTTTTTGATGGCTTCTTCAATCGAAGTATAGACCAATTTATTAGATTTCATTCCTGTCATTACTTGGTTTTTACCTTGCATTAAACCGATGACTGCTCCATAACCGAGTTGACTTGCCAAAACTCTGTCTGCACAACTTGGCGAACCGCCTCGCTGAATATGCCCCAAAACTACGACACGAATATCAAACTCTGGGAAACCCGCTTTGGTTGCTTTTGCAATATCATATATACTGCCGAGTTCTTCGCCTTCTGCTACTACCACAATACTCGATGATTTCCCTGCTTTTTCGGCTCTTTCAAATCTTTCAAAAAGATCTTCGATGCTGTCTTTTCTTTCGGGGATTAAAATGTCTATTGCTCCGGTTGCAATTCCGCTGTTTAGTGCGATAAAACCTGCATCTCTTCCCATTACTTCCACAAAAAAAACCCGGTTGTGCGAAGTTGCCGTATCACGAATTTTGTCAATGGCTTCCATTGCGGTATTCAGAGCGGTATCATAACCAATAGTGTTGTCTGTCCCGAAGATATCGTTGTCAATCGTTCCGGGAACACCGATAACTTTAATGCCAAATTCTTCGCTGAAAATTTTTGCTCCGGTAAAAGTTCCGTCTCCGCCGATACAAACTAAAGCATCAATTCCGTTTTTTGCACAGTTATCGTATGCTTTTTTCCGTCCTTCTTCGGTAAGAAATTCTTTTGAACGTGCAGATTTCAGAATTGTTCCTCCTTCGGTAATGATGTTCTTCACAGAACGAGGTCCCATCTTGATAAAATCGTCATTGATTAAACCGTTGTATCCTTCCCGAACTCCGAAACATTCTATTTTATAATAACTTGCGGTTC
>CAZHFE010000040.1:0-18655 GCA_964532055.1 uncultured Kaistella sp.
TTGCTTACAAAGTCGGAAATTTCCCGATGAGAGCATTGGGAAGAAGCCGTGCTTCAGGCGATACCGACGGCTTTGTGAAAATTATCGCCGATGAAAAAACAGACGAAATTCTTGGTTTCCACATGATTGGAGCAAGAGCGGCGGATTTGATTGCAGAAGCCGTTGTCGCAATGGAATTCCGTGCAAGTGCGGAAGATTTGACGAGAATGTCGCACGCACATCCAACCTATGCAGAAGCCGTGAAAGAAGCTGCTTTGGATGCAACCGGAAAAAGAGCGATTCATATGTAATCAGATTTTACAGATAAATGAAAAAGAGAAACTTCGGTTTCTCTTTTTTTATTCACTACCTTTGAGCCTTAAACTCTTTTATGACCGCAGGAAAAACCCAAACTTTAACCGTAACCGAAAAAACAGATTCAGGATTTTACCTTTCCGATGATTCTGGGGACAATATTTTTATTACTAAAATTTTTGCTGAAAACCATTGGGAAACTGGCGATGAAGCCGAAGTTTTTATCTATCAAGAAGATGGTGGTTTGAAAGCGACAACAGAAAAACCTTTTGCTGAGGTTGGTCAGTTTGCAGTGATGAAATGTGTGCAGGTTTTACCTTCCGGAGCGTTTATGGATTGGGGAATTATTAAGGATTTGTTTGTTCCGTATAAAGAGCAAAAAGGCAAAATGACGGAAGGAAAACGATATCTGATTTACATTTACGAAGACGAAAAAACAGGATTGATTACCGGAACGCAGAAATTCAAACGAAACGCGAGTTATGAAAATTTTCCACTGAAAAAGGGTGAAAAAGTATCGCTGATTTTGATGAACGAAACCGAAATCGGCTGGAATGTCATCATCAATAAAGAATACATCGGACTGATTTACGCTTCTGATGTTTATAAAAAACTCTATCCGCTTTCCGAAAAAACCGGCTACATCAAAACCATTCGCGAAGACGGAAAAATAGACGTAACGCTACAACCCGAAGGTTTTGAAAACATTGACGAATTCAAACAAAAAATCCTCGATAAACTCGAGGAAAATTATGGATTGCTCTATCTTTCTGACCAATCTTCACCCGAAGAAATCAAAGAAGAATTGCAGATGAGCAAAAAGAATTTCAAAAAAGCAATCGGTGGATTGTATAAGGACAAAAAAATCGAAATTCTTGATGATAAAATACGTTGGTTTGTCGGCGAGAATTAAATTTGAAAATAAGAAAACCAGAAATAAATTCTGGTTTTTTTTTTAAATCAATTCAATATTTTAAAGTGTATAACCTTTTTTGCTGCCAAGTTCTAAGATAGATTTTTCTATCGCTTTTCCTAAATCATCTTGTTTAGAATCGCCGCGTTTTTTCATTTCAGCATCAATATAGTTTTGTCTTTTTACTGCCAATTCTGAAATTTCTTTCTGCAAATCTGCTCTTTCTTTGCTTTTTGTTTGAACAAACTTCTCGATTTCAGCTTTCGATTTTCCCTTTAATTCCGAAGGTAATTCTTCACTTTCAATTTTTGCTAAATAATCTTTATCACTTTCTGCTTTGTCAACCAAATCCCAAGAATCGTTTTTATAAGCTGCTTTTTTAGTTTTTGCAACGGTTCTTTCTACAGAATTTGATTTAGAAACTGATGCTGCATTATGATCTTGCTCTGCTTGAATCATTTTTTTCTGATTTCCAGATTTTCCGTAACCGATATACGTTGCATTAATTTTCACATTATACTCAGAAATTCTGTCGTCATAAGGAGTTGGGATATAAATCACTTTTTGGTTAGAATCGATGTTGAAAAATTTCCCATTTCCCAATGTCGCACCATCTTGCCATAAAGTTCGGATTCCTTCTTCTCGGTTTCCACAGAAAATCGTGTTGATGAAAATATTTTTCTTTTTTGCTTCGGCAATTGCCTCTTTGTAATTTACACCTTGCTGGTCAAACGTTTCGTTTCCGGCGATATAAATCAATTTCATACTTTTTTCGGAGTTGTTCCATTCGAGTTGGTTGGTTGCATTTTTTATCACCGCTCCACAATATTCGGTTCCGCCATTTGTTTTTAAGGCGAATAATTTTTCAGAAATTAAATCCAAATCCTGTGTTAGAGGCGCAACTTTCCGAATCCAGTTTTCATCTGTAATTCCGTCATTTCCGTATTCATAAAGTGCAATTTCAATCTTCGGAGATTTTCCGTTGTATTTCAATGTCGTCAAAGTATTCACGATATTCCAAAGCCGAGATTTTGCCTGGTCAATCAATCCGTCCATCGAACTTGATGTGTCTAATAAAATGGCAACCTGAATGCTGTTTTCTGTCGAATCATCATTGTTCTGAATCGGATTTTCGATAACCGATTTTTCCGAATTTCGAGAAATGTGTAGGTTTTCATTCAATTTTACAGCTGCAAAAGTGAGAGCTGTACTCGCTAAAATTCCTGTAATTAGAAAGTTCTTTTTCATAATAATAGTATTAAAGAGTTAATATTTTTTTGATTTCTGAAGTAAAATTACCCACTTTCGAAACTGAAAATTTGCAAACTTGGTGAATCGCGGGTTTCACTTGGTGAATCTCTTTAATCAAATTTTAATAATGTATATCTTTGTTTTATGAAAATGTTTAGATTTTTAGTTCTGTTTTTTTTGTTTTTGAGTGTAATGATTTTTGCTCAGAACAAAAGTTCCGTTTCCGAAATGGTGTCGCAAACCAACGAATTGGAGAAAGCGGTAAGTTCTAACGACGAAAAAAAACAGGCGGAAATTTATGTAGCCATTTCCGATACTTATTACCAACAAAATAATTTTTCTAAAAGTGAAGAAAACCTTCAAAAAGCAAAAAATATTTACCAAAAAACCAATGATAATAATGGTTTAGCAATTGTTTCCAGAAAATTAGCACTTAGCCAAGAAAGTCAAAATAAAACCAAAAGTGCCGCAGAAAATTATAAAAAAGCAGCCAAATACAGCAACCAAAAAACGGACGCTTCGCGAAACAAAAATGATTATTCCAGAATTTCATCAAAGTCGGTTTCAGAGAAAGAAAAAGCGGTTCAAGAAAATATTTCTTTAAGTACAAAAACATCAAATTCTGATGATTTAGCAAAAGATTATACCAATCTCGCAGAAGTAAATATCGAACAAAAAAATATCCCGAAAGCTGCGGAAAATCTCAATAATGCTTATGAAATTTCTAAAAATTCTCAACCCAATCAAGCTTTGGTCATTAACCAAAAAATGACGGATTTGTATGTGGAAAACAAAAATTTCGATAAAGCCATTGAAACCAAAAAGAAAGTGCTGAAAGAAGATTTTGTAACCGGAAATTCTCAGGAAAAAGTCAATCAAATTCAGGAATTGGCAGATATTTATTTGCAAAAAAATGATAGGGAAGAAGCGATAAAATTGTACAAAAACGCCTATCAAATTTCCATCGAAAAACGCCATACTTTGGAAGCACAAAAAAGTGTAGAAAAATTGGATAGTTTATACCAAACTTCGGGAAATACTTCGGCATCAATTCTTTTGTACAGGGATTTTTTGGCAAAATTACCACCTTTGGTAAAAAACGACAAAAGCTTAATCGATGCGAAAATTTTAGAAGATACCGAAGCGAAAATTGCTCTTTTGGAGAAAGAAAAACAATTGAAAGATGAACTTATTCGCAAGAAAAATATCTTTAATTATAGTTTGATTGGTGCTTTAATTTTGTTGTGCGGATTGGTGTTTTTTATTTTTAGAACGCTGAAAAAAGTTCAAATCAAAAACAAAAAAATTGCGTTGCAATCGCTCCGAAGAGAAATGAATCCGCATTTTATTTTTAATAGTTTAAATTCTGTAAATCAGTTTATTGCAACCAATAACGAAATTGAAGCCAACCAATATCTCACGAAATTTTCAAAATTAATGCGTGGTGTGATGGAAAATTCTGCACAAGATTTTATCCCTTTTCAGCAAGAATTAGATTTGCTTCAAAATTATTTGGCTTTAGAAAAAACCCGTTTTACCGATAAATTTGATTACGAAATTGTGGTTGATGAAAATTTAAACCAACAAAATCTTCAACTTCCAGGAATGTTGATTCAGCCGTTTTTAGAAAATGCAATTTGGCACGGATTGCGTTACAAAACCGAAAAAGGATTTTTGAAATTGAGTTTCAAAAAAGAAAATGAACGTTTAAAAATCACCATCGAAGACAACGGAATTGGGATTGAAGAAAGCAAAAAACAAAAAACCGAACATCAAAAAAAACGAGAAGGAAGAGGCATGAAAAACACGATGGAAAGAATAAATTTGCTGAATAATTTGCACAAAAAAGAAATTTCTTGCTCGATAAAAGATTCTGAAAATGGAGTTTTGGTTGAAATTTTAATGTTAATTTAAAAAGATGAAATTAAAATCTGTAATCATAGACGACGAAAAAATTGCAAGAAATGTTCTCCGGAATTATCTCGCCAAATATTGTCCGCAAGTTGAAATTTTAGGTGAAGCAGAAAACATCAAAGAAGCCGTTCCGTTGATTGCAGAAAAACAGCCGAACTTGGTTTTTTTAGATGTAGAAATGCCTTTCGGAAATGCGTTTGATGTTTTGGAAGCCACGAAAGATTATTCTTACGAAACCATTTTTATCACAGCTTTTTCTCAGTATTCTCTACAAGCATTGAACAAATCTGCAAGTTATTATATTTTGAAACCGATTGATATACAAGAACTTATTTTAGCTGTAAATAAAGTTTCCGAAAATATTGAAAATAAAGAAGCACTCAATCGAAATAAAATTCTCCTTGAAAATCTTAAATTAAAACCAGAAAAACAGCAAATAATTCTTCCCACTTTGCAGGGTTTCGATGTGGTGAAAACCGAAGATATTATTCGGCTTCAAGCAGATGGAAATTTCACGCAAGTTTACCTTTTTGATGGCTCTAAAAAAATGGTTTGCAGATTTTTAAAACATTTTGATGATTTGCTTATAAACACTTTTCTGAGAGTTCATCGTTCGCATATTATCAATACAAATTTCGTGAAATCTTACCATAAAAATGGCGAAATTATTTTGAAAGACGGAACCGAAATTGAAATTTCATCAACATATAGAGAGCAGTTTTTGGAGCTGTTTAAATAAGATAAATCACTCATTTCTCACCAGCAAAATCCAGTCGTCATCGAGGTATTTGTATCCGATGTCATACACAAACCGATATTCCGAACCGTTTTTGTACACCCGCAAATTGGTAAAATAATCAAAGCTGAAACCAGCGGAAGTGAGTTTGTTTTTCGTGGTTTTCGTTTTGCCGTGCACGAAATTCTGTTCAGATAATATGCGGTGGTTTTTGCGCAGTTTATTGTTGATATTGCGCATCAAATTATTAGAATCTTTGTTATTCTTGTTGTTGTAACTGTTTCTACAGCCATCATTGCAGAATTTTTTATCGCTTCGCCCGATAATTTTATCGCCACATTCCAGACAATTGTTCATGGTTTTGTTTTAGTTACTCAAATATAAAAAAAATATCCGTTTGTAAACGGATATTTTATTGAAAATCTTTAAACTGAAATGATTTTTTTATTAATCTTCATGACCGTACATTTCGTTGTACAGCTTAATATATCGTTCTTTGATTGCTTTTCTTTTCAGTTTGAGAGTAGGAGTGAGCTGTCCCGAATCAATTGACCATGTTTCGGGAGTGAGTTCAAATTTTTTGATTTGTTCCCAACTGCCGAGTTTGGTATTCAGTTCATCTATCTCTCTTTTTATTCTGTTGATAAGTTCCTGATTTTTCGCAATTTCTTCTTCGGTGTTGCCTATTGAGATTCCTTTTCTTTCTGCCCAGTTTCTGATGAAATTAAAATCGGGCTGAATCAGCGCACACGGCATTTTTTCGCCATCGCCTACAACCATAATCTGCTCAATGAATTTGGATGCTTTTGCTTGGTTCTCAATTACTTGCGGAGCGATATATTTTCCGCCGGAAGTTTTGAACATTTCCTTTTTGCGGTCGGTAATGTGCAGATAACCCTCATCATCAATATGACCGATGTCGCCGGTTTTGAAGTAACCGTCTGCAGTGAAAACTTCCCGCGTCATTTCTTCATTTTTGAAATATCCTTTAAAGATTGATGGTCCTTTCACGGTAATTTCGCCGTCTTCCTGAATTTTTACGTCTAAATTATCCAAAACATGACCTACAGTTCCTACTTTTATTTTCCCAAAACTATTCACCGAAATTACAGGTGAAGTTTCCGTTAAACCATAACCTTCCAAAATCGGGATTCCTGCGTTTTGAAACATTTTGTTCAATCTCGGCGAAAGTGCGGCAGAACCGGAAACTAATGTGATAATGTTTCCGCCTAAACCATCTCTCCACTTTGAAAAAACGAGTTTATCTGCGATGATTTCTTTAATTCCGGATGGTTTTCCGATTCCTTTTTTTGTATTGTTTACGTTTAAAGCCCATAAGAAAATTTTGGCTTTCAATCCGCCTGCAGAAGTTCCTTTGTCATAAATCTTGTCATAAACTTTTTCGATTAACCGCGGTACAACTGACATGAGATGTGGTTTCACTTCCTTGATGTTTTCGCCCATTTTTTCTATGCTTTCTGCAAAATAAACCGAGTAACCGTTGTATTGATAAAGATAAAACAGCATCCGCTCAAAAATATGGCAAATCGGCAAGAAACTCAAAACCTTAATATCTTTGAAATCCATACCTTTTATACGCGGAATTCTGGGGTCGGAAGCGAGAACATTGCTTACGATATTTTGGTGAGAAAGCATTACACCTTTAGGCTTTCCTGTTGTTCCGGAAGTGTAAATAATAGTCGCCAAATCTTCTGTATTAATGGTTTTTGCTAAATCATCTACTTCAATCTGAGTTTTTTCGCTTTCACCCAAATCCAAAACTTCATGCCAATTTGCTGCTCCTTCAATTTTATCGAAAGTGAAAATTCCCTGCAATGATGATACATTTCCTTTTATTTTCAAAACTTTATCCAGCAAATCGCTGTCAGAAACAAAGCAGTATTTCACTTCGGCATCATTGAAAATAAAATCATAATCTTCAGAAGAAATAGTAGGATAAACCGGTACGGAAACCGCGCCAATCTGAGAAATTCCCAAATCCATTACTGCCCATTCTGTTCTGGTTGCAGTAGTAATGAGTGAAATTTTGTCACCTGGTTTTATACCTAATTTCAGCAATCCCCGCGAAATCTTATTTCCCAGATTAATATATTCTTGTGTTGATGTTTTTTGCCATTCGTTGTGATATTTGGTAATGAACAAATCTTCTCTGGAGTATTTTTCCAGCGCATTGTATGCAAAATCAAAAATTCTTTTTATCGTCATAATTTATTTTTTTTGTAAAAATTCTTTTTATTTCTTAAATTTCTTGTTGGCTTTGGGTAAAAATATTAATTTTTTTTTAATCGACAAAAAGAATTGCGGGGTAAACTCTAATTTTATTTTTTAATTTTTAGAAAAAGTGTAAATTTACAGACCAACAATTACTATATTTTATGAACTTTAATTTATCAGAAGAGCAATTGATGATTCAGCAAGCGGCGAGAGATTTTGCCCAAACTGAACTTTTACCCGGAGTTATTGAAAGAGATAACCAGCAGAAATTTCCATACGAACAAGTAAAAAAAATGGGAGAACTCGGTTTCTTGGGAATGATGGTGAATCCTAAATACGGAGGAGCAGGAATGGACAGTGTTTCCTATGTTTTGGCAATGGAAGAAATTGCTAAAATTGATGCTTCTGCAGCAGTGGTAATGTCGGTGAACAATTCGCTGGTTTGCGCCGGATTAGAAAAATTCTGCAATGAAGAGCAGAAAATGAAATATCTGGTTCCTTTAGCAAGTGGGGAAGTTATCGGTGCATTTGCGCTTTCTGAGCCGGAAGCAGGTTCTGATGCTACTTCGCAAAAAACAACCGCAGAAGACAAAGGAGATTACTATCTATTGAACGGAATAAAAAACTGGATTACTAACGGCGGAAATGCAACGTATTATATTGTTATCGCACAAACTGACCCCGAAAAAAAACATAAAGGAATCAATGCTTTTATCATAGAAAAAGGTTGGGAAGGTTTTGAAATAGGACTTAAAGAAGATAAATTGGGAATTAGAGGAAGTGATACTCATTCCTTGATTTTCAACAATGTAAAAGTGCCTAAAGAAAATAGAATCGGTGAAGACGGTTTCGGTTTTAATTTTGCAATGGCAGTTCTCAACGGTGGGAGAATCGGAATTGCTTCTCAAGCATTGGGAATTGCTTCCGGAGCTTATGAATTGGCGCTGAAATATGCCAAAACCAGAAAAGCGTTCAGAACGGAAATCATCAATCACCAAGCAATCGCTTTCAAATTAGCAGATATGGCGACACAAATTACTGCTGCAAGAATGCTTTGCTATAAAGCTGCTTCCGAAAAAGATGAGGGAAAAGATATTTCCGAAAGCGGAGCAATGGCAAAATTATATGCTTCTCAGGTTGCAATGGATACCACGATTGAAGCGGTGCAAATTCACGGTGGTTACGGTTATGTGAAAGAATATCATGTAGAACGTTTGATGCGCGATGCAAAAATTACGCAGATATACGAAGGAACTTCTGAAATACAGAAAATAGTGATTTCCAGAAGCATTACAAAATAATTTCAACTTTTAAATAAAGAGCTATGAAATACATTTGGATTACAATACTTGCATTACTGCTGTTTTTTGGCGGATTCGTTTGGTACAAATACTTTTTCGTTTTCGGTGAAGGAGTAAAATCGGGAGTGCTGAACTATGCTGTAAAAAAAGGAAACATCTTTAAAACCTACGAAGGGAAACTTATTCAGTCAGGTTTCGGGCAAACCAAAAACGGAGTTTTAACCAGCTATGAATTTGAATTTTCTATTGAAAATGAAGAAGTTTTCAAACAGCTTGAACTGAACAGCGGAAAAACTTTTGACCTGCATTACAAAGAATATCACGGTGCAGTTCCGTGGAGAGGAAATACCACTTATGTTGTAGATCAAGTGATTAATATGAAATAATTGAATGTGGTTAATTATAAATCTTCTCGCTTTTTTAGTCGGGAGGATTTTTGATTTAAAACCAACCCCTCCTAAAATAATTGGTAATTGACGAGAAATTCATAATCAGCGTAAAACGGATTCTGCTTCCGTAATCTTTAAAAGACGGCTCAAAACCGAGCGAGCTTTGAACAGGGAAATAAACCTCCAGAAAATCGGGAATTACTTTTACTTTCACTCCGGAATCCCAAATAAATTGCGGGTCATTAAATTTGTTTTTGTAAACACCTGCATCTGCATAAACATTGAACCAACGCCAAACATGAGCATCTGCATTTACCGAACCTATCCACTGATTTGCGGTAGTTCCCAAATAAGATTTGAAACCACCTTCAGCTAAAACATATTGCTGGGAAAGAATTCCCGATGTTGCGCTCTGTCCTAAAAGTCCGTAAGAAAAAGCAAAATTTGAGATTCGCGAAATTCCGTAATCAAACAAATTGTTTCGGGTTTTGTTGCTGAAAAAATATCCGCCGAAAAACCTGAAACTTATTTTTCTGTCTTTGGCATATTCCCATCTATAAAACGCTTCTCCGGAAATTCTCTGAAAATCTTCCATCATAAGCAGATTTCCGCTTATATATTTCTCGTGAATTAATCTTCTGTCAGAATATCCATAACCGATGCTCCAAAGATTATAGCGCGAATATTCATTTTCGGCAATCATTTTCGGAGTAAGATCTTTGTTGAAATAATTATAAGAAACCGCCAAACTTCTGCCGATGTCGCTTCTCGGATTTTTGGTGAAATTAATCCCGGCAAAAGCAGAAAATTTCTGATAGCTCAAATCATAATCATAATGAAAATACGAACCAGAAATCCCTAAAGTCAGATTTTGATAGAAACTTTCGGCGGGCTGAAAAGTATAAGAAACAGAACCAGAACCAGTTATTTTCCCCGTTCCTGTGCTGTAATAAGGCGTAAGTGAATAATTGAATTTGCGATCGAATAAAGAGATGTTGCTGAAATTAATTCCCGCAAGTAATTTGTCATACGCATTGAAATTAACACGCGGATTCAGATAAACCTCGTTGTATTCGGGATTCGGAATGTCATTAAACAATTTGAGTTTCAGTTTTTTGGCATTGGCAAAAATTCCTTTGGTGTAGAGATAATTATCGCGGTAGTTTTTTTCGGGAAAAATATCATTGCTGTTTACGGCAATTTTCTCGGCATTCTGTTGCGGAATATTGTAGATTACAGGTTTTTCAGAAGTATCGGTATCAAACCAAAATTCGTTTACAGTGCCGTCTTTTTGCCGAGTTTCTATTTTAAACGGAATTTGTATCGGCGTATTTTTAGAAATTTTCACCTGAAAATAGCCGTCATTTTTTTCGTAATTGTGCAGGTTAAAATTTACACGGTTTTTCTTTTGCATAAACTTTTCCAAATAATTTGATGAATGATTGGTCGCAAGAGAAAGTCCGTCAAGAAATGCTTTGCTGTCGATATGATTTCCACGGTTTTCAGATAAAGTTTTTATCAGATAATCATCAAATTTTTCGGTGCCCATTTTTTCGGCGGTAAAGGAAAAAAGCAGTCCCGTTTCAAAATGACTGATTGCAGACGCATTGAAATTACTGAGCCGGTAAAATGGTTCAGTGATTTTCTGGTCTAGATTTTCGGTCATGATGTATTGATAAGTATGCGTATATCTCGATGAAAGGTCCAAATCTGCAGCATAAAATATTTTCAAGGGTTTCATTCCCAGAATTTTCATGTTTTCAGGGAGTTTTCCGAGGAGTTTTTCGTCTTTGTAATACCGTTTTACATACTGTATTTCGAGGTAAGTTTTCAAACCGTTCATCAACCAGTGGTCATTATTTTTATCAAAAATTACGGCTTCTGAAACGGCTTTTTTAGAAATGATGCTGAAATAATTGAGGTCTATTTTTTCGGCATCGGTAAAAAGTTGCCATTTGAATTTCCAGAATTTGATGTCATCAGTTCCGGTGAAATTTTCATTTTTTCTGAATTTTTCGGTGATGAATATTTTCCGAGGCAAAATTCCGGTTTTATCTTTAATGAAATGCAACTGCAACGGAAGATAAAACTCCAGATTTTGCTTTTCGGTTTCGGTAAGCGGATAAGTGAAACAGAAGTCGGTTTTTTCACCATCAATCTGTGTAGAAATCATCTCGACAGGATTTTCGGTAATAAAAAATTCGGGGTCGGTATTGAGTTTTCCCTCAAAATAATTAGGATAAGTTTGTGTTAAATTACTTTCTGAATGGTAATTGGCGGGAATATCAAGATTGACTTTCCAATGATTTCCCGGACTTTGATTTTCTTCAATATCGATATAAAATTTCGGAGATTGATTTTCATCTTCCAAACCATCGGGAACGATGAAAAAATATTTAAGATGAAATTTTTTGCCGTTTGTTCCGTAACTTGTAAATTCCGAAGACGGCAGTTGCAGCAGGTAACGGAGTTTGATATTTGCTTTTTCACCCGGATTCAGCTTTTCCTTCAAAGGCAGAAAAATATTTTCATCATCTTCGTTAATGTTTGCGATTTCGGAATCGTTTAAAATTATGGTGAGATTTTTCACACTTCCCAATTCATCGGGTTTGGCAAAAAAGAGGTCGCTTTTTCGGTCTTCGAGTTTTCTTTTGAGAAGGGGTGTTTTGCGGTTTTTGTAAGCAGCAATCCAGTTAAGTAATTTAATTTTTTCTAACGGACGAGAAGCGGTATTGACAAAAATAATCTCTTGGTTGATTTCAATTTCGCGGCTGTTTTCCGTGATTTTTGCCTGAATATAAATACTGTCGCGTTGTGCAAAAACAACCGCATAACCTAAAATCAGCAAAAGTCCGCAGAAAATTTTTTTCATCTGTAAAGCAATCAACAAATATAATAAAATGTTATGTATGATGGAAGTAAGAAGATGAGCAATCAATCTTAAATATTGATTGCTGAATTAAGCGGATCGTATCTTAACCGACGGCAAAAACAAGACAACCAAAAAGCAAATGTTTATTGCTAATCGCCAAATTATCTTTAATTTTGGTCAAACTTATTGCATTGTTCAGAATTTGCCATATTTGTTGTGTTTTATTTTTTCTGTTTTTTCAGGAAACATTTTCGCAGGTGATAGAAACAACTCAGCCATTAATCTATGACGCAAGTAAATCAACCATTCGCACAAGATTTGAGCTACCGAAAGGTTTTTCTTGGGTGAAAGAAGAAAAAGGAAGTTTCAGTGAATATCTAACGTATTTTCCGCTTTATCCACCGAATTTCCCGATTCGGGATTTCAATACCGTTCCTGTTGAGAAGCAAACTTATCATATTGCCATTCTGAAAATTGACGTGGGAAATAAAGATTTGCAGCAATGTGCAGATGCGTGGATTCGTTTGTATGCCGAATTTCTTTGGTCGCAAAAACGTTATGACGAAATCGGGTTTCATTTTACGAGTGGTCAGTTCATGTCGTGGAATGATTATAAATCGGGAATCAGAACAAAGGAAATCCGCGATAAGGTAAGTTTTTACCCAACCAATCGTAATGACGATTCTTATGCTAATTTCAGAGAATATCTTAATTTGGTTTTCAGATACGCCGGAACAATTTCACTCGATAAAGAGGGAATTGCGGTTGAGCGAAATGCAGACATCAAACCCGGCGATTATCTCATCACTCCCGGAAGTCCTGGTCATTCTGTGATTGTGGTAGGAAGAGCGCAAAACGCAAACGGAAAATTTCTGTATCTTCTGGCAGAAAGTTTTATGCCTGCACAGGAAATTCATATTCTGCGGAATCCCGAAAATGCTAAACTTTCACCGTGGTATGAACTCGATATTTGTGCAGAAAAAACCGTAACGGCGAAATATACTTTCAAACCGACTTCCATTAAAAGATTTCATGACATCAAGTAATTTTCTGAAATGAAAAATCAATCATCATTTATAAATTGTAACGGAAAACTCATTGATTTATCGCACCCGAAAATCATGGGAATTTTGAATTGTACTCCCGATTCTTTTTCGGACGGCGGAAAATTTGATGACGAAAAATCTGCTTTGATACAAACCGAAAAAATGCTGAAAGACGGCGCGGAAATCATCGACATCGGTGCGCAGTCAACAAGACCGAATGCAGAGAAAATATCGGCAAATCAGGAAATGCAGAGAATTGGAAAACTCATCTCAAAAATAAAAAAAGAATTTCCGGAAAGCATTGTTTCGCTCGATACTTTTTATTCCGAAGTGGTGCTATTCGGTTTTGATGAGGGAATTGATTTGGTGAATGATATTTCTGGTGGAAATTATGACACAAAAATGTTTGAAACAGTAGGAGAGAAGCAACTTCCGTATATTCTGATGCATATAAATTCAACGTATGAATTTATGCACGAAAAACTGATTGGTGAAGATATTATTCTACAGTTTAACCGGTATTTTTCAGAAAAAGTTCTGGAACTGCAAAATTTGGGGGTGAAAGATATTATTCTTGATGCAGGTTTCGGTTTCGGGAAAACTATTGAACAAAATCATCAAATGATTGACGAACTTAATTTTATCGGTTTTGGTAGATTTCCTTTATTAGTCGGTATTTCCCGAAAATCTTTTATTTATAAACCTTTAGGGAAATCTCCTTTAGATATTAATGAAGAAACGCAGAAACTTCATCTTAAATCACTGAAAAACGGAGCGAAAATTTTGAGAGTTCATGATGTTGCGGAAACGAAGAAAACAATAGAAAATTTTTTGGAAGATTAATTTAGATTTGAAAATTTTTCCGCATATTCTTTTGCAAACTTTTCGCGGTCTTCATTCAGCTTTTCGGATGTTTCGGGCAGAATATAGTTAAACAAAATCTTGTCTTCGTCATCAAGGAAAATAATTTCCTTTTCTTCGCCATCTATCATTTGCGAAAAAATTTCCCACATCGAGGTGTCTTTTGACTTTAACAATTCAAAAAACTGAGATGCTTTTATCTGTATATTTTTCATATGTAGATATTTATTTTTTCTTTATGGTCATATGCAATCGCCTCTATCTTCATCTGTGTTTATCTGCATTTTTTTATTTTCTTTAATGGAATCGATGATTATTAATTGTTTACAAAAAACAACTTGTTAATGGCGATTTCATATCCTAAAATCCTAAAAAATTGAGTTTCAGTTGTAGCGCAAAATTTTCGTTAAAATTTCCTGTTGCATAATGACCGATTCTGTAGAAAAACCCGAGATTAAAAGGTGTTCCCAAAAAGTGGTTGTATTCAAACCCGATTTCCTGATAAAGATGGTCGAGTTTCTGGAAGTTCAAATTGTGATCTTGCGGATTTTTCATATCTCCTGTAACGGCTTTGTAAACCACATCAAAACTCGACGGGGTTTTTCCGACAAACGTAAAATACGCCGGAATTCTGTGTGTGAAATAATAACCGAATAACTTGTCGTTAAAATATTTTCCGCCTTTCATCGTGGCAAAACCAAGATAAGAAGTGAGGTTGAAATGCAGTTTTTCGTCTTCTCCAGCTAATCCGTCTATAGAAAACTGATGCCAAATTGGTGCATTTCCTGTGAGCAAGCCGCCGTAAAAACGCATTCCTGTAACACCGAGATTTGTTTTGAACTGATGCTGTACCAAAACATCAAATCTTGAATAATTGAAATCTCCACCCAAAGTTTTTATTCCCTGTTCGTAATTGACATATATTTCGGGAAATCCCTGTTCATAATTGAGTTTTCCTGCAGGTGTCATCATGTTTTTTGAATTGGGAGCATATTTTAAAGTGAGCTGATTAGAGAAATTCTGAAACTGTTTCCCGAGATTCATATAATCATAATCGAATTTTGCTTCTTCATTACTTTTTGATGCAGCAATTTTCATGGTTAAAGCATTAGAAAAATCGTATTCATAAGAAAGTTTGAATCCCTCAAAATGATAGAATCTTTGGTTATTCAAATCAACTCCGGCATTCATGATTTTCATTTTATAATTCCACAAAATTTGGTGAAATCTTCCGGAAGCTCCTACATTGTTGAAATATTCTGCACGGAAAAAAGAATTTCTTGTAAGCGAAGTTCGTATGTTGATTCCGGTACCGAATTTCCAGGTATGATCTTTGAAACCGTAAGCAAAATAAACATTGGGTGAAATGTAACGGTTGAACTTTTCATTCAGTTTTGCAGCCAGTCCTAATCTTACTCCTTCGTATTCATTATAATTAAAGAGCTCTACAGCATCAAAATCTATTTTACCAACTCTCACGTCGCCTTTTATCAATCCGGCTAAAATGTCGAGTTTTTGGTCTAATTTATATTTTTTTCCGATACTGTCAATTTTTTCATAAGCCATTTTTTCTCGTTGGGTAAGAGAATCTGTACGGAATTTTGCAATGCTTGTTCCGTCAGAATTTTTCACCGTCATTGTATAGCCCTCAAAATCTCTTTTCTTTTCTTCGGTAGGTGTTTTAAAATCCGAATAATCTGCTTTTACATAAACATAATTCCCAAATTTTTGTTTGCTTTTCGGGTCTTTTTCTTTTTCCTGGAAATCAATTGAGCCAATTTTTATTTTAAAGTCTTCTCTGTTCAGAAACCATTTGTCATTGATGAATTTCCACGTACTTGTGAGATTTCCCTCGTTATTTTTGCCGATACTTTCAATCTTTTTGATACCGAAATTTTCAGCATCAACATAAAGATAGCCGCTGAATTTTCTATTTCGCGGCGTTATATTTTTTGATGTTCTGCGAAATCGGATAACGTAGTTTTTTCTGCCGTCAATTTCTATACTGTCGGTTAAAAAATAGCGATAAAGAGAGCGGTTTTCTTCGCGCACTTCTCTAGGAATTCTGTCGCGGTTGCTTCGCAGTGCCATCATTTCGTAAACCGGTTGTTGCAAACCAGAAACGCGGTTGTCTAAAATGTTTATTTTCTCGCCGTACCTTTGCGAGAACAAAAATTCTGATGCTCTTTCCCAAAGAAAAAATTTGCTCTGTTTTACCACTTCCATCATTTTGATTTCTTCCAAAGAATCTTTCTTTTTCTTCGCAGACATTGCTATTACTGGGAGTTGTTTCAGCGAATCTACTCTTTTATCAAGATATTGGTTGTAGTATTTTATGCTGTCTTCATCTAAATCTACCGATATTTTTTCGTAAGATTTAAAGGAATAAGAATCTAAACTTTTGGGCGAATTATTCTTAAAGTTTTCATTCACTTTTTTCAGAATTTCCAATGCTAAAGGATCGCTTACATCGTTGATTATCACCGCTTCAATAGATTGCGTTTTAGCATCGAATTTAGAAACAGCAACTTCTATTACTTTTTTTACTTCGGCTTCAGTTTCATAAAAACCCTCTGCTTTTACATCCACTTTTTTGCATTTGGTATTGAAAGTTAAAACTCCGGCGGAATTGGTTTTTCCTATAATTTTTCCTTTGCACAAAATAGCTGCCGAAGAAATGGGTAAATCGTTTTCAGCTTGTAATACCGTAATTTTTGATTGAGAAAAAACAACCGAAAAAATAAGGAAAAAGAGTAGTGCTGCAAGTTTTTTCATACGACAAAATTATTCAAAAAAAAATAGAAATCTTCTGATAAATGATTATCAATAAAAAATATTAAGAAATTCTTCCCCATTTATTTTTTCCTTTGTATTGCTTAATGTAATAATTTTTTAAATTCTGATTTTCGGGGTTTTGAAGATGAGCATCATTTTTTAGTAAACTTTCTACGGTGGTTTTTGCTGTTTTGATGATGTTTCCGTCTGCAACCAAATCTAGTTTTTTGAAATCTATAACACCGCTTTGTTGTGTCCCGAGAATATCTCCTGGTCCACGAAGTTGCATATCAACTTCCGATATTTTGAAACCATCGTTGGTTTCGGTCATTGTTTTAATTCGGGTTTTACTTTCGGTAGAAAGCTTGTCAGAAGTTATCAAAACACAATAGCTTTGTTCTGTGCCTCTTCCAACTCTTCCACGAAGTTGGTGGAGTTGTGATAAGCCAAATCTTTCAGCACTTTCAATAATCATTACAGATGCGTTCGGAACATTTACACCAACTTCTATCACGGTAGTTGCAACCATAATCTCCGCTTTTCCCGAAGCAAAATATTTCATTGCGGCTTCTTTTTCGTCGGGTTTCATTCTTCCGTGAAGCATTACGACATTTTTATCTCTGAAAAATTCTATGATATGGTCAAAATTTTCCATCAAATTTTTATAATCTAATGTTTCAGATTCCTCTATCAAGGGATAAACGAAATAAATCTGCCGTCCTTTTTCAATCTCATCTTTTACAAATCGAAAAACTGAAAGACGATCTTTTTCTCTTCGGTGTGCAGTGATAATCGGTTTTCTTCCAACCGGTAATTCATCAATTACAGAAACGTCTAAATCGCTGTAAAAACTCATCGCCAAAGTTCTGGGAATGGGAGTTGCTGTCATTACTAAAATGTGCGGCGGAATTTTATTTTTCGCCCATAATTTTGCTCTTTGAGCAACGCCGAATCTATGTTGTTCATCAATCACGGCTAAACCTAAATTTTTGAATTTCACCACATCTTCCAAAATAGCGTGAGTTCCTATGAGAATTGAAAGTTCACCGCTTAAAAGCTCTTCGTGAATGATTTTTCTTTCCGAAGTTTTAACAGAGCCGGTCAATAAACGGATTTTAATATTAGTTTTTTCTAATAATTGCTGAATGGAATTGAAATGTTGCTGTGCAAGAATTTCGGTTGGAGCCATCAAACAAGATTGTGAACCATTGTCCATTGCAATCAGCATTGCGAGAAGTGCAACCATTGTTTTTCCGGAACCTACATCGCCTTGAAGAAGACGGTTCATCTGTATCGGTTTTTTGATGTCGTTGCGAATTTCTTTCAGAACGCGTTTTTGTGCATTCGTCAATTCAAAAGGTAGAAAATTATTATAAAAATTATTGAAATTTTCACCGATTTTTGGGAAAGGATTTCCAACGACAGATGTTTTCTGATGTTGCTTTTTCAGACCATAACCGAGCTGTAAAAAGAAAGCTTCTTCAAATTTTAATCGTCGATTTGCATGTTCAAATTCTTGTAAATTTTTAGGGAAATGAATATTATACGTTGCTGATAATCTGTCAATTAATTTTAAATTTCTCATTAAAGTTAGAGGTAGATTTTCTTGAATTAGTGAGGGCAGATTCCGCAGAATATCTGTAATGGTATTTTGAAAAAATTTGTTGTTGATACCTCTTTTGCTGAGTTTTTCGCTTCCCGGATAAATAGGAAGCAGCGTTCCGGAAACGGCTTTTTTTTCATCAATTTCTATTTCAGGATGCGGCATCGAAAAAATTCCGTTGTACTGATTAACTTTCCCAAAAACAAAAATCTCTCTGTTTACCGGAATTTGTTCTTTCATCCAGTTTGTATATCGAAACCAGACCAATTCCATCGTTCCGGCTTCGTCTCGAAATTTTGCGGTCATTCGTTTTTTGCCTTTTCCGTAACCGATTTCCTGTACTTCGATGATTTTGCCTTTCAGTTGTATTTCAGAATCGGGTTCTTCGGTTAAATCGGCGATTTTATAAATTTTGCTTTTGTCGATATATCTCAACGGATAAAACGTGAGCAAATCTTCCACAAC
>CAZHFE010000041.1:0-17987 GCA_964532055.1 uncultured Kaistella sp.
TGCTTCTTCCCTATTGATAATTTCCATTTTTGCAATGGCTTCTCCGCTGGGTTTGCTTTTGGGAAAATATTTTAATCCTGCCCACAAAATTTATTTCTTGGCTTTAGTGGGCGGAATTTTCCTGCACATCTCTTCCGTTATCATCTTTGAAAGCAACAAAAACCACAATGTCAACTGGAAGAAAATAGGTTTGGTTATTCTCGGGGTTTTACTGGCAATGACGGGTCATCTTTTTCATAGTCATTAATGCTGAAAAAAGAAAAATAATCCTCTCATCAAAAAAATGAAAGGATTATTACACTAACAATATTTAAAGCGTTGTTGCAGGAGCAGTACTGTTATTCAGTTTTCTGTCAATATCGTTCTTTTTTCCTTTTGCAAAATCGTAACTTAAACCCAGAGCAAACATTGATTTATTATTATGAATTTCCGCATTTGAGGAATGATATACCAAACTTCCCGGAATGCTTTTGGTATTGTATTCCGAAGGCATTCCTATCCAATAAACTGCGGCAGTAAACGTGAAATTGTTATATTTATAATTTGCCGTCAAATGACTGGCGTTTTCATTGGTGGTGAGATAAGCACCATTCAGAGTATATACCGGAATATTAAACTGATACTGCACGCTGAACGATTTATATTCCGAAGAAATTGTAAAATCATTGGAAATATATTCGTTTTTAATGACCTCTCCATTGTTTCTTTTTACTCTTTCGGATGCGGGAGTTACTACTGCTTTCACTACAAGAAGATTATTTCCGAAAGGCTTTACCGAACCGCTGAACTGAATACCGAACCGCTCATTTCTGGTATTTTCATACGCAATGGCATAACCTCCGAACTGTGTATCGGGAACATAAAACTGATAAATAGCATCATTGATATAATTGTAATACAGATTTGCGGTTGCATCAAAATATTTATTGTTCAGCGTGTAATAAATGCTGTTGTTCCAGTATTTTTGGGATTTCAGGTAAGGATTTCCTTTAGAAACAATATTGGGAACAATCTGCACCACATTGCTGTTCAACGCGTAACTTCCGGGACTATACGGCGTGTAACTGCTGCTCAAACGAATGCTTTGATTTTTTGCCAACTGATAACCTAAAATAATTTTCGGAGTGATTGTCCAGGTATTTTCTGCTGCTTCGGTACCGGTATTTCGGATATTGGTTAAGCCCAATCCTGCGCGGTACATCAGTTTGTTTTTCTTTCCGGCAAATTCAGTGTACATATATTGGCGGAGATAATTGACTTCATATTCAGAGAATCCGGAAAGCGTATGGAGTTCATTCAGCACATTATTGTTAGAAAAACGGTAACCTGCACTTAATTTTCCTGCTTTGTACTGATGGGTGTATGCAATTTCTCCGACGATATTTCTTTGTTTTGCTTTAAGGTTCATATCGTTATCGAAAACATTTGCTCCGCTGTCTGAAACCCATTCTTTATCAATTTGAGAAGATTTTGCAGTGAATGCAGAACCTACGATATTCAGACTGATTTCATCTTTTTTGCTGAAATTTTTAGAAAAATATAAATCGAGAATCGGTGTGGTATAATCTCTTCCGACTTTTTGCGAAGTTTCGTGCTGTTCAGAAAACGCGTCTTTTGTAAACAAACTTACTCCTTTTGCCTTTGCATAATAATCGGAAAGATTAAGACTGAGTTTTGTCTGAAATACATAATTTTCAAGAAGCACATTGGTAAAACGCAGCGTAATATCCTGATCGGTGTACCGGAAATGATTTACTTTATTTTCATCACTTCGGTGATGCTCGTTATTCAGCGTATAATCATAAATGCGTTTTATGCTATGATTGTTGTAATTCCTCATATTCAGGGTATATTCTAATCCGATACTGTTTTTTCCGTGAGTGTAATTCGCATAAGCGGCACCGTTTACCAATCCGGTCGTAACAGCGGAACTTGCTTCTGCTCCGAAACTGTAACCTGTTTCAGGATTTCGGGTAATCACGTTTACAACAATATCGGCTCTTGTCGCCCAACGTGTCGGAGGATTGTCGAAATATTCAACACGGGCAACATTTTCCGGACGGATTCCCCGAATCTGGAGTTGGGTTGCTTCTACTCCGTTGATGAGAAAAAGCACCGTTACTCCTTTTGTACTTTTTATGGCATTGGAAATCGGGTCGAACTGAAGTTCCGGAAGTGTTTTCAGTAAATCATTAGAATATCTTGCTTTTTTAAGGGCTTCTTCATCAAAGGTATAAACCGATTTATCCGCATAGAGCTTTTTACGCTGGGATTTCAGAATGATTCCCTCGATTTCTTTTGTATTATTGATACTGTCTGATTTTTTCTCTTGAGAAAACACCGTAAGACTGCATAGAAGCAGTACCGGAAATAGAATTCTTTTCATAGTTTTTTTTAATTAAACAACCGTAGCTGTATTTTTATAACATTACTTTTTGCTAAACAAGTTTTGAAACCAACATTAAAATGTAGGATTTATAGCTAAAAAGCGAAATTATTTTTTTCATAATGAACTGGATTTTGTTTTCAATTAAACCTCATCGGTTTTGAAAACCGATGAGGTTTTTTTTAATAAAGTTTTTTACTCCTTTATCAGTGTTTGGTTATTTGTTCTACCCGACTTGGTTTTTGTTGTAATAATGTAAACTCCTTTCGGAAGGTTTTCTACATTAATGTTTTTTGAAGAATTAGAAATCTGTTTCACGGTTTTTCCTGACATATCCGTTATTCTCACATTGGAAACCTCTTCGGAAAAATGGAGAATATCTTTTACCGGATTCGGATAGATTTTCATCTCATTTTTTACGGTTTCGGAAACTGCCAACGTATAATTGCAATTGGTATTATAGTTCGCAATTCCATCTTTATATATCCAATTTGCATTAGAATAAGTGGTGTTATCTACCTGTATGCAAGTAAGCAAAGGATTATCGACAGCATTAAATGAGGAAAAATTAGTATTGTTTCCATTTTTCACATTTAAACTTTGTAATAGGTTTGTAGAGCAGTCCAAGTAGCTCAACATCGTATTTAATTTTACATCTAACGCATTCAGTTTATTATCATAACACCGTAACCAGCTTAGGTTGGGACTTTTGCTGACATCTAAAGTGGTAAGGTTATTTCCGTAACAATCTAATGCCCACAGATTCGTATTTTGGGTAAGATTCAGACTTGTCAACTTATTTGTACCGCATTGCAAATATGATAAAGCTATATTTTTGGTAACATCCAAACTGGTAAGTACGTTTTGATAACATTCCAGTATATCGATATTCGTATTCTTGGTTACATCTAGGTTGCTCAGCTTATTGCCTGCACAGTTAAAATAACTCAACATTGCATTCTTAGTAATATCTATAGCCGTCAATTTGTTAAAAGAGCAGTCTAAAATTCTTAATGCCGTATTTTCCGTAACATCTAGATTAACAAGAAGATTCTCATAACAATGTAACCATCCCAAAACCGTATTCTTGGTTACATCCAAATTCGGAAGCTGGTTGAGATAGCACCATAAACTTTTTAAAGCCGTATTTTTGGTAATATCTAAAGTAATGAGTTGATTGGTACTGCAATCCAGTTTTGTTAACGATATATTTTTAGTCACGTCCAAACTGGTCAACTTATTTTGAGCACAGTTGAGCTCATCCAAAACCGTATTCTGAGTAACATTCAATGTTTCCAATTTATTATTCTGACATCTTAGAGCCGAGAGATTTACAAACGCTTCTATTCCTGTAAGACTTACAATGTTTCGGTTACTGCAATTGATAGTTCCTGTAAAAGCCGCAGCTTCGGAAACCTGAATTTCGCTGTCGCCGTTGGTATTGATAGCAGAATTTGTTACCAGATAATTTTTAAAGTTGGCATCGGGAATATTGACATTCTGTGCTTGTGCAAAACCTGTAACGGCTATAGCTAATGAAAATAGTATTTTCTTGTACATAATTTTTGTATTTAAAGTGTAATAAAATCATTTAAAAAAGCAGGCAGAGTGGTTCGCTGCCTGCCGAAAAATAATTAGTTAATATAATGAATGTTAATTGTTCATAATGTAGAAATAATGCTCGTTTGGCGAGATAAGTCCGCTTTCTTTCGAGCTGGAACTACCTTCAGATCTGAAATAATATTCTGCACTTGGCGTGAAAACATCAGGATTTCCCGTACCGATGTGAACTGTTTTCGTTACGCCGTTTTTGATGCTGGAAGCCGTTATTGTATAAGTTGTTGCAGGAATATCGTTGATATAATACGCTTGTCCTACTCCGCCAAGAATCGTAAATTTCTTTTCCACGGTTTTTCCGGCGGCAAAAGTTCCGTCCAGAAATTTTGCACCTGCAACAGGAGTGAGTTTAATGGTCACTTCCGTTCCCGGCGGCATTTCATCGGTAATGGAATTGTAATTGATGAACTTAATTGTTCCACCGAAATAGCCCAATCCGTTTTGACTGCTTACGGTTCTGTCCGGAATTCTTCCACTCAATTTCCATACGAAATTTTTTATCGTACCACTTGCCGGAACACTGAAAGCGTCGTAATCCGTATCGTTTTCCATACCCATTCTCAACATATAGGTATCGTTTTCGGTGGTTACTTCTTTCCACGCATACATTTTGTAGCCACCGATTGCACTTACTGTTACACTGTATTTCCCTGCTTCATCGCTGGTTGTGGTGTAATGAATGTTGTTTCCGTTGGGATTTTCTATCCTGATTTTTGCACTTTTTACAGGATTTCCTGCTCCGTTTTTTATAATTCCACTGACAGTGTACGGTTTTCCGGATTGTCCTCCTCCTGGTTCATTACGGTCTTCTCCTTGTGAGCAAGAAGCCATAAAAATGCTTAATACAAAGAATGTTGTTGTGAGTTGTTTCATTTTTTTTAATATTTAATGGGTTGAAGTTGAAGAATATTATTTAGCGGCATTTAACCACTCAATTGCTTTTTTTACCGCAGAATCATTAGGAATATCGTTAAAGGATTCATTCCCTTTTACATAAAAATCGGGTTGTATGGTTTCGGGGAATGTTTTTTTATTCCGGTCGGCAATCTGAGCGGCTGAAATCAGGAAGTAGTTTTGATTGTTATTAAAGACAAATCCATTGGTCGCATTCGCCAAACCTGCCGTATCATTGCCTAAAAGAATCGTATTCGGACGTTTGCTGAAAACCGCAGCAGTTATCTCTCCTGAACTTGCTGTTCCTGCTCCTATTAAAACAGCAACTTTTGCATTCGGAAAACTTTTGATTTTATTTTTTATTTTAGCCTGTATAAGGTCATATATGAGGAAATCTCCTTTGCTGAAAACCGATTTATCCCCGGCTTCTCCTTTGTTGTTGATATAATAGCTTACCACGCCATCTTTGAAAAACGGAGCCAAACCAGCCAACATAGGTCGTATGTTTCCACCGCCATTCAGACGAAGGTCGATAATCCAACCTTTGGGTTTTTGTTTTTGGAGTTTTGCGATTTCATTATAAACCCAATTAGCATAAGTATCAATCTGTTCCTGCTTATTCACGCCCATAAAAGGAACCGAGATATACGCCATTCCGCTGATGATTTTCGCATCTACGCGAGGATCGCGTTTCCACGCTGCTTTTATTGAATCGGAATAACGGTTCATCAGTTCAGCATTATCCAATTTATAGGAATCGTCATACTGATAATAGCCGGCGTGCTTGTCGCCCAATGCATTGAAAGCGATTTTCAGGGCTTCAAAAGTTTCTGATTTTGTTCTCGCTGATTTTGCTTTTTCAAAAACCTTGTTTCCGGTGTCATTCCAATTGACCTTTTTGCTGTACAAAGAATTTTCTTTCAGAATATACAGACAGGAATCCAAATGGATGCGAACGGAATCCGGCATTTGTGCCTTCACCTGAAAACAAAAACCGAGCATCAGGAACAATGCTAAAAATATTTTTTCGTTTAAAAATTTCTTACTTCTCATAACTTATTTTTTCTGAGTGCAAAGTTATTTCAGCCGGTATATGCGCACAATGAGCGGTTCTGCTTAAATTTCTGGGTAGTACTGCTTAATTTTGATTCTCTGTAATTTATGCTATGGAAGATTACGGATGTAAATGAAAAACCCCGCAGGATTTATACGTTCTGCGAGGTTTTTTGAATGGTTTAAAATTTAACTTTGTTAATAGGTATTGATATGTTCAATAGCGAAACGCAGTAAACTGTTTTTTCCGCTGAGTTCCAGTTTTTTGGCAATATTCATTCGATGGTTGGAAACCGTTTTTTCGCTGACGAAGAGTTCATCGGCGATTTCTTTGGTAGATTTGTATTGAGCCACTTTTTCCATTATTTTTTTCTCGGTGGGAGTAAGAAGTTCCAGCTGTGATAAAGGATGATTGCGGTTGCGGTTCTTGCTTTTCAGCAGAAAGGAAGACATTTCCGGACTGATATACGATTCGTATCTGCTGACAGCGGAAATGGCACTGATAATATCAATGACGGCATTTTCTTTCAGCACATAACCTGAAACGCCTATTTCCAATGCTTTCAGAAAAGCGTCTTTCGCTTTGTGCATCGTCAGAAGAATAACCGCAACTCCCGGCTTTTTTTCGAGGATTTGTTCGGTGACCTGCAATCCGTTTGCTCCGGGCATATCGATATCGAGAATGGCAATATCCAGTTCTTCTTTCAATGCTGCATTAATGGCATCTGTACCGTTATCCGATTTATGGACAATCTGCAGATTGCCTGTATCTTCTATTACTTCCTGCAATCCTTTTAAAAAAATAGGATGGTCGTCCGCTATTAAAATTTTTGTTTTTTCGATGTTCATTTTTTAGTTATTGGTTTATTATAGAGGAAGCAGAAATTCAAAAACAGTTCCTTTAGGATTACCGGAACTAATGTCCATTGAACCGTCTAATATCTGCAAACGTTCTTTGATGCCTTTCAGTCCGAATCCGGTATGATTTTCATTAGTGTCAAAACCGATTCCGTCATCAGTAATGGTTATTTTTACCTCATCAAAGTCGTGCTTAATGGTGATTTTCACATTCTTCGCATCGGCGTGCTTCACAATATTATTGATGCATTCCTGTATGATTCTGTAAATATTGATTTGCGATTCATTTCCGAAAAGATTGTCGATATTATCCGTTTTGATTTCGTAATCAATCTGTGCCGTCTCAAAACTTTCTTCCACCATACTTTTGATTGAGCTTGTAAGTCCGAGCAAATCCAGCTGATAAGGTCTCAACGCATAGGAAATATTCCGGATTTCCTGAATGGCTTCTGTTACATTTTGAGCCAGTGTATCGTCTTGAGATTGTTTTAAAGCACTTTCAGAATCAGATTTTTCAGCTCTCAGTATTTTATTTTTTATCAATACCAGTTTTTGACCCAAACTGTCGTGAAGTTCCGAAGCGATTCTTTTTCTTTCGGCTTCCTGCATATTGATGAGCTCTCTGGAAAAATGAATCGCCTGCTGATACGCTTCTTCCTGCAAGCGTTCTTTTTCTTTTTTGTAAAAATTAAATTTATTGGCAAGCGCGAATGATAAAATGATGGCTTCTATCGCCACTCCAATGAACAGGGAAGAATCTGTCCAGTAATTTTCCGGTAACACATCCTGCATTTTCAGTTCGTATATAACGCTTACAATGACAATCGCTCCGTATCCCGCCATATAAAAAACCGCCGGAGCATAACCGTTTCTGTACGCTGTGATTCCTGCAAAAATCCAGTAAATGCAAAGGGTGAAAATATGGATTCCTGCCAGTAATACGCCCAATCTGTACCAACCGAAAGTATAGCAAATCAGCGGCAAAAGGCAAATCAGCATCAGCGGCACACGGATTTTGTAAATGAACGGTGCATATTGCCTCGTCTGCAAAAACGTATTGGTAAACAAAATGGTAAAAAAAGACATCAGCGGAAGAACCGTGGTGGTATTAATCCAGTCCGGTACCGGTAAAAATGTTTGCAGATGTCCTGCCACAACATTATTATGCAATATCGCAGCGGAAATATATCCTATATAATAAAGATAAATCCGCTCCCTAAGCTTAAAATACACGAACAAATTATACAATAATAAAGCAAATGCCACCGCCGTGAAAAAACCGTCTCCGTAGGAAGTAAAAATTGCGTTTTCATACAGTGTCGGCATTGTGGAAATGCTCATAGAAGTTCTGATGAGCGTTTTGCTGGTTGCACGGATATATATTTTATCGGTCGTATTTTTGGAAATGATTAAAGGGAAAATAAGATTGTTGGAAGTGACCGGCTTTGAGCGAAAACGATGACTTCCATTTAATGTTAATGACTGTACGCTGCCATCTTCTTTCATCTGATAAACCGTAATATCCTGCATAAATCCGGCTTTGATTTCGAGATACCAGTCTTCTGCATTGCTGTTATTCTGCACATCAAAACGATACCAAATCGCCTCGGAAAAATTCCCCATAAAATCCGGAGTTCTTTTTTCCGATTTTATAAAATCGTCTTTCTTATTTATAATATCTCCAAAATTTAATTTTGCATCCCCGTCTTCTAGATAATACGGATAAGCAACTTCTGTTTTCCGGGAAACATCGGACAGATGGATAACCTGCGCAGAAAGTTGCACCCCCATCATTATAAATATCAGGCATAAAACGGATATTTTTTTCATAGGTCAAAGGTAGGAAATATGGATGAGCGATTTTATAGGTAGTATTTCTCATTTTTTACCTAATTTTTTCAATGAAGTTGTTCTTATCCGGTTTGGGAAAACTTAAAAAAACAAAAAATCTTCAATTCAAAGAATTAAAGATTTTTTTTCTTCTGCAATAAAAATTTAAATTAATTTCATATTGTATAATATCTGATGGCTAAACCGCTATATATCGGTGTTAAAATTTCCATACTATTTTTTGTTTTTATTTATTGGCTGATTTGCTGTCGGTGGTTTTTAATGTAGTTGTATGACTTTTTTTATTTAACCATTAATAATTTCTCCGCCATTCGGATGCAGAACCTGCCCGCTGATATAACGTGAATCTTCGGAAGCCAAAAACAAAAAACAAGGTGCAACTTCATTTGGCATTCCTGCACGTTTCATAGGAGAATCGCTACCGAATTCCGAATTTTTTTCGGGGTCAAAAGAAGATACGATAAGAGGTGTCCAGATTGGACCGGGAGCAACAGCATTTACTCTGATGCCTTTGTCCACCAGATTTGCTGAAAGACTTCTTGTAAAAGAGATAATTGCTCCTTTGCTTGCTGAGTAGTCAATAAGTTTTGGGCTACCTCTGTACGCCGTTACAGAAGCGGTATTGATAATGCTGCTGCCTTTTTTCAGATAAGGCATTGCAAATTTCGTCATCCAGAAATAAGAAAAGAAATTATTATAAAAGGTTTTCAGCAGTTGGTCTGTAGAGATTTTTTCGAGAGATTCTGCTTCCCAATGCAAAGCAGCATTATTGATAAGAATATCTATTTTCTTGTGATTTTTTATGGTTTGCTCAACCACTTTTTTGCAATGGTTTTCTTTTGCCAAATCTCCTTTTATCAAAATACACTTCACTGAAAAAGCTTCTACTTCTTTTTTGGTTTGTTTTGCATCTTTGGTTTCGCTGAGATAGGCAATTGCAACATCAGCACCTTCTTTCGCAAATAGAAGTGCTACAGCTTTCCCGATTCCGCTGTCGCCTCCGGTAATAAGAGCCACTTTATTTTTCAATTTTCCTTTTTCCGAATAAGAAATCGGCTCTGTTTCGGGAACGGGAATCATTTTACTTTCCGTTCCGGGACGGCTTTGTGATTGTTCAGGTCTTATAACCTGTTTTTTTTGCTTTTCCATACTATTTCATTTAAGATAAAATATACAATAACTATGCAAACTAAACATGTGTTTATTAACTTTACAATAATTTAACTTTATTATTATATATTTAATAATAATTTTATCATTACGGCTTAAAATTTGCACATCAATTGTAAATTCTTCCAAAAATTACGATAATGATTACCAATAAAGATATACTGATAAAAAGCGGGGCGGAAAAAACGCATTACAGAGCCGGAGAATTGATTTTTGAAGAAGGTAAGCTTCCGATTTATTATTTTCAGATTATTAGTGGAAGAGTAAAACTTAATAATTATGATGAAACAGGGAGAGAATTTATTCAGGGGATATTTTCAAAAGGAGAAAGTTTTGGGGAATCAACCTTATTTACAGACTTCAACTATCCCATAAATGCAATTACAATGTGGGAAACCACGGTTTTCCGTCTTTCCCGGAAAAAATTTCTTAATCTGATGATAGAATTCCCTGAACTATCGCTCACGTTTACCAAATCTATGGCAGAGCGTCTTTATTTCAAGTATGTAATGCTTTTCAATAATACCTGCAATCCGAGTAAAAAACTGATGGGATTGCTGAATTATTTCAAAAGCGTTCACAGTAAAAAAGAGCCGTTTGCTTATGAAATTCCGTTTACCAGACAGCAAATCGCAGACTTTACCGGTTTGAGGGTGGAAACCGTTGTCAGAACAATAAAAAAATTATACGAAGAAAGGCTGCTGTCTATTAAAAATGGGAAAATTTATATATAAATTTCTGATATATTGGCTATTACATCTAAAATTCTGATATATAATTCTCATTTTTTCTCATTATTATAGATAAAAATTATCAGAAACTAAAAGTCAATAAATATTTTTAATAGTGTCTTGATTCAGGTCATAAATTTTTCATATTTAGCAATATAACTTTGTACAATAATTCATCATAATTATTTTATGTTGAATATTATACATCGATTAACAAACTATTACTGCTCAAATACTAGTCGCGAGCTGTAGTTTTTTATTAAATATTAATTTAAAATTTTTTGTTATGAACACTAGAAATTCAAAAAACAGCCGTTCAGGAAACAGATCATCTCATTCAGGAACAAGTTTAGAAGAAGTTTATCAGTTAGGTTATGACCACGGTTATAGCGATGCATCTGATAATGAAGACTATGACGATGACTTCTCAGAATATGAGGAAGATTATTACGATGACGAAGATGATGATTATAACAACAGTTATGACAATGACTACGATGATGAGGATTACGACGATGATGATTATGATGACGATGAAGACAGCGATTATGATGACGAAGACGATGATAACTATAATAACCGGGGAAACAGAAGTTCAGGAAGAAGCGGTTCCCGAAGCAGTCAGCAAAGAGACAGCCAGGGAAGATTTACTTCCGGCAGCAGAAGCAATTCCCGCGGAAATTCTTCATACAGTTCCGGTTCCCGTTCCGGCTCATCTTCATCAGGAAGAGGAAGATCATCTTCATCCGGCAGCAGACAGGGAAATAGTTCAAGAACGAGCCAAAATTCTCAGGGGAACAGAAGATCCTCCGGAAATTCCGGTTCTGGAAGAAGTAATTCAGGTTCAGGTCGTGGTTCCAATTCAGGTTCAGGAAGAAGCAGTTCAAGATCCTCAAATTCAAACTCCAACTCAAGAAGCAACAGTAATTCAAATCGCAGTTCTAACTCAGGCGGCTCCTCCAAAAGAGGTTTTGCTGCGATGAGCAAAGCAGATCGTACCAGAATCGCAAGAATGGGCGGTCTCGCTTCTCATGGCGGCGGAAGTTCTTCCGGAAGATCAGGTTTCGGAGGCAGACGTAATTCATAATTTCAACAGATTGTCTCTTTCTAAATCTGAAGAGGCAATCTTTTTTTAACTTTTAAAATTTATATTATGTTAACGACAGACACTGAAAATAAAAGCAAAACAGCCGATACTGCCATGGAAGAAAAAAAAGCAAAATCTGCTAATAAGACTGATAATACAGACGACAAAATGAAAAATTCTCCATTGCATAAATTTTTTGTAGATGCATTGAAGGATATGTATTTTGCTGAGCACTCCCTTATAGATGCTCTGGGAAAAATGCAGGAAGCATCGACTACGGAAGAGCTGAAAGACGCTTTTGAAGATCATCAGCTTCAGACGAAAAAACACATAAGCCGTCTGGAAAAAGTTTTCAAACTGATTGATGAAAAGCCCGAGAAAAAAGAATGCAAAGCAATAGAAGGTCTCATCAAAGAAGGCGAAGAAATCATAAAATCCACTGAAGAAGGCTCTATGACACGTGATGCAGCACTTATTATTGCAGCGCAGAAAGTGGAACATTATGAAATCGCAACTTATGGCGGACTTGTTCAGCTGGCGATTACGATGGGACACGATAAAGCAGCCGACTTGCTGGATAAAACTCTGGAAGAGGAAGAAGATACTGATTATCATCTTACTGAAATCGCAGAATCCCACATCAATTTTGATGCGGAGCAGGAAGACTAAATTTATTTTAAAGAGCTTGTTTCAATATCATATCGTTGAATAGGGATTCACAGTTTCACTTTGAGACAAGCTCTTTTTTTTAACTAATATTCATTTAAACAATACTATCATGGACTATCGAAAAATGATTAAACTGCTGGAATCTGACCACTTCACGAAAATCATCAACAAATGCAGTTGGTTCGAAAAAGAAGCCATACTCTATGTAAAAGAAATCAATGACAATATTTTTCTGTTATTCGTAATGGCAAATACGGGAAACATCAAAAACATCCGCGTTGTGATTGCCAGTTTTACTTGTATTGAAAATATAGGAATAGAAGAACCGGAACAGACTTTGTTATATCTCTCCATAAAGCACGATCAGGATTTACGCTATTTTGAAAAATATATCGACTTTTCTCATAATTAAATTATTATACCACTATGATATTCGAAAATGACACATTAAAACACTCCGGTTTATACCATAAAAAAAATGCCATTGAAAATGAATCTATATTTCCCGAAATTATTAATTATTACGGTGTAACTGCATTTATCCTGAAATCTCTGGAAAAAATCAAGAATAATGCGACCTGTGAAATACTGCGGAATTCTATCGACAATTATCTTGAAGAATACGTAGCCAATATACAGGAATATCATTTAGTAAATTCAGAAAAAACAAATGCAGAAAGTTCTTTATTTCTTCTTTATGCCAAAACAGCTTATTACAAAACATTAAAAGAAAAAGAAGATTTACAGAATCTGCTGAACAATCTGGAATCCCGAAAAAACAATACGATGTAATAATGTCACTCTTTTGAAAAAGAAAATGTTATAGTATGAAATTTCACGAACACCTTCTTGAATATATAAGCCAGATATTACTGACCAAAGACATGACCATCTCGGTCGCAGAAAGCGTAACTTCCGGAACGCTGCAATTGGCATTTTCTCAAATGCCCACTGCATCGCTGATATACAAAGGAGGAATAACAACATATTCCTTATCCGAAAAAGTCCGGCTATTAAATGTAAATAAAACAGAAGCTGAGTTATGCAATTGCGTTTCAGAAAATATAGCTGAAACAATGGCATTGAATGCCGCCAAACTTTTCGAATCTGATTGGTCTATAGCAACCACAGGTTACTGCACTCCAGAGCGGAAATCGGGTTACAGAATATACGCTTATTTTTCTTTTTCCTGTAAAGGAGAAATAGTTCTCACCAAAAAACTGGAACTTCATCCCAAAACAGATTTTCTTAATGCTCAGTTATATTACACAGAATTTATCTTGGGATGTTTTCAGACAGAAATGAACAAACTAATCATATAGTTTGTAAATTCTCAATTTTCAAAAATTCAACAGAAAAAACTTTCAGGCAGGTTATTAAATTTTAATCTTTAAAATTCATCATAATGAAACATCATCTTTTTGACAGATTCGCCAACAAAGCAGCGTATTTCACAGGGAGTGCATCAGCTTTTATCATAGCCGTTACACTCATTATTATTTGGGCAGCTTCAGGATTTTTATTTAATTTCTCGGAAACATGGCAGATGATTATCAATACAGGTACTACTATAATCACTTTTTTGATGGTTTTTCTTATCCAGAAAGCGCAAAACAAAGATTCCAAGGCAATTCAGATTAAATTAAACGAACTGATTACCGCACACGAAAAGGCAAACAACCGGATTGTTGATATAGAAGATCTTACTGAAGAAGAGTTGGATAAACTTCACAAATTTTACGAAAAATCAGCAAAAAACTTTACAAATGCTTCAAAATCCGGAGAAGAAATTAAGGATGATAATATAAATTAAAGAGGGAAATATCAGTAAAATATTTTTTTATCTGTAAGTTTTACCGTGCTGCTGCTTTCCATTTTTTTAATAGTCCGTATTACCGTTTCAACACGAAGTCCTGTGAGATTAGCAATTTGCTGACGTGATAATTCTACCGGAAATGAATGTTTACAATCATCATGATGGAAACTTTTAAGATAATCCAGTAAACCTTTTATCCTGAGTGCAGGGTTTAATGACACCATATTATGCGCCATCAATATTTTGTAATATAAGCGTTGAGCCAAACACTTATTCATTTCCAAAGAAATAGCATTATGCTGATTCAGCATTTCTATAAAATCCTGCTTACTTACGCGGATCACTTTTACCATTTCCATACATATTGCATTCATAGGATAGGTTTTATCCAGAAAAAGTAAAGGATCTCCAAAACTTTGATCTTTACCTAAAATATTGTGTATAAATTCCTTTCCTTCTTCATTATAGCTGTTGAGCTTCACTCTGCCAAAGATAATCTGGAAATAATATGAAGCATGATCACCTTCTTCGAATATAAATTCTTTTGATTTGTAGATTTTTTCTTCACCTCCGAATGATCTCAAAACATTTACATCAATGTTCATGCAACTTATCGTTTTCATAATTTTCGGATTTACAATTTTAAACTTCCCTTTAAACCATTAAGAAATTAAGGGGTCAAAAAATTTCAGCGCCCAATTTCTTAATGGTAAAGTTCTGAAAATACTGAACTTAATCGAGCGGTTTTCTGCCCGAAATAATGTTATACAAAACTACGATGACGGCAATCACCAAAAGAACGTGAATAAGATTCCCAACTCCCATTCCGTTGCCGATTCCCATCATTCCTAATACCCAAACGATAATACAGATAACGGCTACAAGCCACAAAATACTTCTCATAATTTTATTTTTTTAAAAGTTAATTTTTTAATTAAAACGAATACCAACTTTAGCAAAACTGTTTATCAAAAAACAGAACCTATTTCGCAGTTGATTTTTTCGTTGCACTTTTTGCAGGAGTTTTTTTGGGAGGAACTTTCAGACCTTTTTCACGAGCTTCTGAAAGTGCAATTGCAACCGCTTGTTTTTGGCTGGTTACTTTTTTTCCGCTCCCGGATTTCAGTTCTCCTTTGCCGTATTCGTGCATTACTTCTTCGATTTTCGCCTGTGCGGCTTTAGATGTCTTTGCCATAACTTCAGATTTTTAAGATTAGAAAAAATTCGTTTTATCTAAAAAAACAAATTATTAACGTGGTCAGTCTTGGCTGTAAAAGATAACTTTTTGCTATCGGTTTACGTTGAGGATTTTTCAAATAATAAAGAAAAATCAAAAAAATATGTTCAGTTGTTAAAAGCAACTATGATTTGTTATCATAGGTTCAAATTTCTTGCCAATTTAAGATGTGGAAAGGATTTTTTTTGCAAAACCTTTATTGGTTACCGGTTAATGATGTGTTGTCAGTAATCTGTATAATTCTGATGCATTGCGGTAACCTGCTTCAAACATGGTGTTGTTAAAAAACACGAAACCCTCTTCTCTTCCACGAAGATTTATGGCTAAATCTATCAATTCCTTTTCAGAATAAGAAGACTGAAAAAGTTCAGGAACACCATGCATTCTGCGATAGAAAATATTTCCGGTTACAATATTTTTATCCGGCAGATTTGGGAAACTGACACTGCAAAAATTAATTCTGTGCTTTTCAAGCATTTCGAAAACTTCATCTTTCCACCAGGAAATGTGCCGGAATTCTATAACATTTCTCCCATCAAAAGCCAATTCCTCAATAATATCGTTTAACCTGTCAGCTGAAAAATGATAAGAAGGCGGCATTTGATAAAGAATACAGCCCAGCTTTTTACCCAAACCTGCCTCAAGAATTTCCATAAAACTGCTTATCAGTTCTTTTACGTCCGACATTTTTTTGATATGGGTAATTGTCTTGTTGGCTTTAATGGAAAATAAAAAATCATCCGGCGTTTTGTCTGCCCATTTTTTTAAAGTTTCAGGTTTCGGAACCCTGTAAAAAGTATTATTGATCTCCACCGTATCAAACTTTGAAGCGTAGTATTCAAGCCATTTTGACGAAGGCAAACCTTCCGGATAGAATCTGTTTTTCCAGTAAGAATAACTGTAACCTGAAGTTCCGATACGAATCATTGTTTTAGATTTTAATTCAATATAACTTTTGGTCTTTCGGGCAATAAAAACTTCTTCGGTTGGTTTTGCCCAGATGTTTGCGAATCAGCTTTTGCCCGCATTTCGGACAAGCAGATTTATTGTGAACGAGCCAGTGTTTTTTGAGAACAAAGTCTCTTTTCCAGTTCAGAAAATCGAAGCTGTAATTTCTGGCTTCAAAAATCAGTTCATTCAGTTTTTTTGCAGGAAGATTTCCAACCAGACTTTCCGGCTGCACACCAATCCTGAAAAGCACTTCATTTTTAATAATATTTCCCACTCCCGAAAAAATATTCTGATCCAGAAGAGCATCACAAACCATTATTCCGGGAATCAGGTTTAATTTATTTTTAGCTTTTTCAGGATTCCAGATATTACTTAATACATCGGCTTCCCAATCAATTCCGGACAAATAACTTTTATCCACCATTTTGACAGAACATGTATAAAAAAAGATGTTGCCTTCCTTAAAACGGAGTGCCAAACGCAGGCTTTTATCCGGCTTGGTTTGTTCATCAATACTGTATGAACCGAACATCAGCAGATGAATTCTGACAACAGATTTTTCAAATATAAGGTAAGTCTGCTTTCCGAAAGTGTTTATTTCTGAAAGTGTTTCGCCTTTTAGCCAGTCTTTCTCAAATTTTGCATTGCCGGAAGCATCCAATATTTTCTTACCCACAAATTTTTGCAGACTTTCTTTTATTAATACTATGGAAGGACCTTCCGGCATTTTTTTTAATTATTTAAAATTAAACATTCGCAACTTATCATTTTTTGCTCTCGATAATGTTTTCTTTTTTGAAAAAAATCCCATAATTTAATCTTGGAACTCTGTAAATGAATTATAATTTTAATTATCAAAATATGAGAAGCAAAAAAACCGCCAAATTATGACAACTTTCACTTTGTAATCCGGGCGAAATGACAAACTGGTATTCTAACCGGCTGAATTATCAGTTAATTTTTCGATGGAATTTCGATACGCATAATTCCATAAAACAAAAAAGTGCTTTACAAATTTTGTAAAGCACTTTGCGATCCGGACGGGACTCGAACCCGCGACCACCTGCGTGACAGGCAGGTATTCTAACCAGCTGAACTACCGGATCAAGTTTTTATAAAGAACGTCTTTCTTTTTCGTGGTTGCAAAGATATAATTTTTATAAAATCTTGCAAATAATTTTTTCAAAAAAAATACTCTCCAATACGGAAAGTATTCATTATCAATTGAATTATTTTTTACAAATGTGCAGACAATTTTTCGGCAATTGTTTCTTTCGGGGCAACTCCCACGATTTTGTCAACCACTTCACCATTTTTGAATATTAAAACAGTCGGGATATTTCGGATTCCATAATCTACAGAAACCTGCTGATTATTGTCAACATCTACTTTTCCTACAATTGCTTTTCCTTCAAAATCGTTTGCAATTTCTTCTACGATAGGTCCTAACATTCTACACGGACCGCACCAAGCTGCCCAAAAATCTATTAAAACCGGTTTATCTGAATTTAATACCATTTCCTGAAAGGAACTGTCTGTAATTTCTAATGCCATTTTTCTATTTTTTAATTAATTTTTTCGAACTACAAATTTACAATTTTCCTGCCAATTATATTGTTGATTCATCTATGCTCAACATTCGTTTTTTCTATTGCAAAAGATTCCGA
>CAZHFE010000042.1:0-17023 GCA_964532055.1 uncultured Kaistella sp.
TGGCGCGGTTGGATGATTGTTTTGGGAGCAATTCTCACCATTATTCTCGGGATACCTGTTTTGCTGCTTTCCATTAGAAAAGAGCATTATAAATATGCTTACAAATTTATCCGCATTTGGTGTTTTGGTATGTTCTACGGAATGGGTTTTCGCTATGAACTGATAAAATTAACTGATAAAAGAATCGATAAAAACAGACAATACGTTTTCATTGCTAATCACACTTCGATTATGGACGTGATGTTGCCGTGTATTCTGATGCCGAATCACCCGCTTTGCTATGTCGGAAAAAAAGAATTGGTAAAAATTCCTATTTTCGGTACAATTTATAAAAGAATCTGCGTAATGGTAGATAGAAGTTCCGCGAGAAGCAGAGCCGATGTTTACAGGCGATGTGCCGAAAGAATGCAGGAAGGACAAAGCGTTGTGATTTTTCCGGAAGGCGGAGTTCCCGATGATTCTTCCTTAATTTTAGATGATTTCAAAGACGGAGCTTTTATACTCTCATCAAAACACGAAGTTCCGATTGCGGTTTTTACCTTTTCGGGGTTGAAAGAAATGTTCCCTTTTGACAACGGAAAAGGTTTTCCGGGGAAAGTGAAAGTCTATTTCAACGATATTCTAGAACCGGACAAATCTATGGAAGAACTGAAAGTAACCGCTCATCACGAAATAAAAAATGTTTTAGAAAACCGTTTTTGAGTAAATAAAATAATTATATTTGTTTTCATTAATCTTTAACAAATGTCAACAAACTATTCTAAGCAAACCAATTGGGGGCAATTCGTACCTTTGGTTACTGTGTTTTTCTTTTGGGGATTTGTCGCAGCAAGCAACGATATTCTGATTCCTGTTTTCAAAAAAGCATTTAATCTAAGCCAAAGTCAGAGCCAGTTGGTTTCCGTAGCGTTTTATGTTGCTTATACTGTGGGTTCATTGATTTATATGTTTATTTCTAAATCGATAAAGCAGGATTTGTTGAACAGAATCGGTTATAAAAATGGATTAATCTTAGGACTTCTGATTTCCGCAGCAGGAACTTTACTTTTTTATCCGGCAGCAAATATGGCTTCATTTCCTTTGATGATTTCAGGTTTGTTTATTGTGGGTCTTGGTTTTTCGCTTCAGCAAATCGTAGCCAATCCGCTTTCAATAAAAGTCGGTCCTATAGAAACCGGTTCGCAGCGTTTAATAATGGCGGGAGGAATTAATAATTTTGGAACTACAATTGGTCCATTGATTGTTGCTTTTGCAATTTTCGGTTCTGCAACTGCTTCTAATACTGAAGCAAGTATAGAATCTGTAAAAATTCCTTATTTGATTTTAGGAGCTGCTTTTGTTTTGGTTGCAGTTTTATTGAAGTTTTCATCACTTCCGCAGGTTACTCCTACTGATACTGAAAATACAGAAGACTCTGTTTCCGGAGAAGACCGTACTTCTGCACTGAAATATCCGCAGTTGGTTTTGGGAATGATTGCGATTTTCGTTTATGTGGGTGTAGAAGTTTCCACAGCGAGTAATTTACCTGCTTATATGGAAAAATCGCTCGGTTTTCAAACCAAAGATATTGCTCCTTATATTTCATTGTATTGGGCTTCATTAATGATTGGGAGATGGACAGGAGCAGTTGATGCTTTTGATTTCGGAGCAGGATATAAGAAAATTCTCAGGTTTTTGGCTCCTTATTTGGCATTCGGTGTTTTTCTTTTGGTCAATGCTATTGCAAAACACGATTTGTCGCATTTTTATATTTATTCGGTAATTATTTTGGCAATGATTGTTTGTGATATTCTGAGCAAAGGAAATCCTGCAAGAATGCTTCTCATCTTTTCCTTAGCCGGAATTTTGGCATTAATCATCGGAATGCTGTCTTCGGGAATGACTTCTGTTTATGCGTTTACAAGCGTAGGTTTATTCTGCTCTACACTTTGGCCGTGTATTTTTGCATTGGCAATTAACGGACTCGGAAAACACACCAATCAAGGTTCAGGATATTTGATTATGATGATTATGGGAGGCGGAATTATTTCTTGGCTGCAAGGAATGATTGCCGATATGACCAACATTCATTTCAGTTATATCGTAGGAATTCTTTGTTTCGGGTATCTTGCTTTTTATGCCATTCGTGTTACCGGAATACTAAAATCGCAGGGAATAAATTTGGAAAACATTGATAACCATTAATAATTATTTAAAAATAGTAAAGAAAAAAAGGTTTTGGGCAGGTTTATTACTTGTCCAATTTCTTTTATTTTTCATTTTTTCCAAAATTGATTTTATCATTTCTTTTTTTGAAAATTTTTTTGAAATTCAAAAATTTATCCATCAGAAAATATTTTCGTTTTTTCCTTTTTCCGTTGGTGATGTACTCTATGCACTTTTGGGGATTTTTTTCATTTTCCTATTCATTAAAATTTTAAAGCAGAAAAGCAGAAATTCCAGTTGGCTTTACTTGTTAATTTCATTAAATGTTCTTTACTTTTCTTATCAGCTATTTTGGGGAATGCTGTATTTTCAAAAACTGCTGATTGATAAACTCCCCGAAAGTGAAACCAATTTAGAAGAAATAAAAACACTAACTTTAAAATATCTGGAAAACTGCAAACAAACAAGAATACAGGTAAAAGAAGATGAAAACGGAGTTTTTAAAATTACCGATTTAAAGAAAATAGAAACAGAAATTCTACAAAACCAAAAGCAATTTCCGCACTTTATCACTAACAAAAGCGGAACTAAAATCAATTCTTTCAAACCAAGTTTGTATAAGAAAATAATTAGTTATACTGGTATTTTAGGATATTACAACCCGTTTACCGCAGAAACCCAATACAATTCTGAACTTCCTTCCACATATCTTCCATTTACATTAGCACACGAAAGTTCTCATCAGTTTGGTTTTGCTCGTGAACAAGAAGCAAATTTTACGGGATATTTGATAGGAAAAGATTCTGAAAATCTTGATTTAAAATACAGTACAGAATACTTTGTATTGAAATCTTTATTAAATTCCTTGGTTGAAAAAAATCCCGAATTCGTAAAAGAAGTTCTTGAAAATTACTCTTCTGGAATGAAAAGAGACCGCTTTGCTGAAAAAAAATTCGTCAAAGACCACGAAGGATTTTTGGATAAGCTATTTGGAATCACCAATGATATTTTTCTGAAAAGCAATCAGCAGGAAGGAAGCGTTACCTATTCCTATTTTATTGATTTGGTGATGCGTTACGAAAAAACAAATCCTTAAAAAAGTAAAATAAAAAAATCCTGATTCAAAATCAGGATTTGTAGCGAAGACGGGAATTGAACCCGTGACCTCAGGGTTATGAATCCTGCGCTCTAACCAACTGAGCTACCTCGCCTCTTTTTGAGTGGTGCAAAGATAAAAATAATTTGGGAAGCGACAAAAATTAATTCAGTTTCAGAAAAGAAAACAAATCCTTGGAATTATCGGGTTTTGCAATGATTTTATTATCGCGGTCGATTACAAAATAAGTAGGTGTTGCGTGTATATTGTATTTATCAACAAAACTGCTGTACCAACCTTGCAGTTCAGAATCATTAATCCATGGTAAGTCTTTGCTTTTATTTTGATAGGCACTTTTTTCCGTATCAAGTGAAAGTGCAATTATTTCGGCATTTTGTGCTTTTATGGCACTATATTTCTCTAAAAGTTTAGGCAGCTCTGCTTCGCAGTGAGAGCAGGTTGAAGCCCAAAAAACGACTATTTTTTTATCGGCATTTACATCATATATTGATTTTGCGGTGGTATGAGTTACCTTGTTAAAAACATGATTAGGGAATTTCGCTCCGATTTCGGTATTGATATTGGTAGCAATTGTGCTAGAAAGTCGCTCATTGATGGTACACTTTAAATTTTTGGCTTCGGTAAGATATTTATCTTTCAGCTCTTTCATATCATAAGTATCAAAAAGTTCTATCAGTTCTGATAATATGGTTTGTCCGCGCGGGGTTTCTACATTTACTTCTTTTAAGAGCTTATCCACGTTTGCAGCAATTTCTGTGCTTGTGCCGGTATTAAGATAAGTAATAAGTATGGGCTTTAATAATGAAGAGGTTTCCAGTTTATCATCAGTTTTGTTAAAAAAGTCGATAATTTCATTCGCATTACTTGTTTTTTTTGAAGCCGCTTTTTCTACATATTTTGCATAATTTGTTTGGTAATAATTTACAAAAGGAAATTTGCTTAAATCTTCATTATCTTTGGAAAGACGTCCGATTTCGTCATCAATTGATTTTCCAAACTCACTGTTTCCTTTATAATACTCTTTTATTTGATACAATACGGGCAATATAAGATCTTTTTTTTGCTGTACATCTTGCATATTATTCATCGTTGCATTGGATTCGTCAATAAAAACAATATTGTTAATTTTATTATTGGTAACGTCAAACCTTAACTTTACGTCTTTGTTTTCCGAGATAAAATTCAATGCAGAATTTGTTTCTGGGAAGTATAGTTTCATCATTCCGATATAGGGCTTGGAAATGGTAAATACCCAAGAATTTCCTTTCTTGTTTGCTTTGGAATTTAATATGTCTTTGGAGCCGTTTAGTGTGTACAAATATGCGTCATTAGCGGTAAAATTTGCAGAAGATTCAATATTGATTTTGAATTGTGCTGGTACGAAGATTGTTGCAGCAAGAGCTGCTATCAAAATATATTTTTTCATGAGGTAAATATAAAAAAAACTCACCGAATATTTGGTGAGTTTAATCTATTTTTAAGATTTGCATTACGTCAATTGATTACGATACTTTTTAGCAACGAAGATTATGAGTAAAACCGCTGCAATTGCTAAAAGATATACATACATATCTATTGGTGATGCCAAAGCTCCCGGCGTTCCTGTATCTCCTCCGGTTCCAGGACCTCCCGGTTGTGGTGGTTGTGCAAAAAATAACCCTATAGGAGCTAAAACCAATATGATTGCTATCTGAATTTTCTTAATTAAAGTCATCACTATGTGTTTATTATTTGATTATTTTTGTTTGAACTAACTCTCCTTTGTCAGAAACCACTTTTACTACATAAGCATTTCGCAAACCATCTGAAAGATTGATGATATAATCCATAGTAGTCTTAATATTTTTCTGAGATATAACCAATTTACCAGTCATATCGTAAACTTGCACTTCTGCCTGATTCCATGACGGGTCGAATCTTACGATATAATTTGAAATGTTAGGATTGTATAATACAACTGTTCTGGAAGGGACATTATTTGTGCCTGTTCCTAAAACGAAGCCTGGTTCGCCATAGTACAAATCATAATCCTGCGTAGCATTTCCGTTTGCTGCTACAATTTCCCCCTGAGATAAAGTCTTGAGTGCTCCGAATGCATCTCTGTAGTAAAATCCTATACCGGATGATAAAAGGTGCTGATTGTTATTAATCAGCTCACCATTTTCTTTAATTTGAATTTTATACGAAACAATATCTCCGGTGTATTTCACCAACTTTACATTTTTACCTTTGAAATTATATTCATTCGCTTCATTGATGTATAACCAATAAGCACCTGTATAATTATTATCATATCCACCGTTGATTGGGTCTTCTTCAAAAGTTCCTAATAAGTTTGTAGAACCATTGGTAACCTGCGTTCTTACATTTATTGAATGACCGGTTATTCCATTAGGATATACGACATAATAAGTTCTCGCTATTTCATTGCCTTGACTGTTTAACCCAATTACCGTAAGTTCTTTCACGGTTCCAACGCTATCACCCGATTCCCCTCTGTTTGCAGTAACGTGATAAGTTGTTCCGGCATCTCTGGAATAGTAGTTAAATCTTCTCAAATTAGCCAGATTAAGAACAGGTGCAGGAGATGCGGTGTTATCTTTTAACCTGATTTTGAATGTTCCCATTGGTCTAATCATCAAGTAATCTGTATCACCGGTCAAAACAGGATTATCTAACACATCAACTGCAACCGTAACATATTTAAAACTAGCAATGCTTCCACCTGTTGCAGGGTTATATTGCACTAAAGTCGGCTCTAATCTTATTCCTTGTAAATTATTGATTAAATTAATATCACCTACTGTGTTTAAATTTTTCAAATCGAGATTAACCAAATACGGGTTGCTTACAAAATACGCATTTTTTCCGTAGTTTGCGTCCCATGCTGTTCCAGTATAAAAAGGATCTCCTAAGTAAGAGTTATATTTTTCATTATACTGATTCACAGCATTACCTCCCGGTCCGTAATTTATATCTTTTCCTGCATCTTTAAGTTCCATCGAAAAATAAGATACGTCAGAAACAGGAGTGCCTTTCAACGTTCTCGTGACAGATGCAACATTTAAACCTGCCCCCCCTAAAATATAATAAGAATAAGGGACCAAAGCAGCACTACCTAAAGGAGTCGAAATATTCGGCAGATTATTAAAAACCGAAGTAGTATGATTCCACACCAAGATTTCATTTTGTGACCATCTTGTTGTGTTGAATGTTTTTCCCAATTCCGCACTCAGTGTTGAAGCGGTTTTTCCGAAAAACGGTACTGCAAACTGTTGATAACCACCATGATTTGGAGCACGGTATTCTTGATCTACAATTGCTTTAATGTTATCCTGATTAATCCCTTGGATATACAATTGACCATAAGTATAGGTCGGTGTAGCTAAACTATTGTTTGGATTAGGATTAGCATAAGCTGTCGGTTCATTAAGTTTATTGATAATAGTACCACCTACAGTAGAACCTTCTGTTTTATCACCGGTACCGTTTAAAGTTCTGACAACATCATTTACAGCATCACCTGCAACAATCATTATGTTACCGTGATTCTCTAAAACTCCAGCGTCTTTTACCTGCAAACCGCCTCCGTTATAGACAAGTGCAGATTTGCTGACAAAGAACAAAGCGTCATCACCAACATGACTTAAAACTTTGGGAGTTGCAGTCATTTGAGAAAAAACTTGAGCACTGAAGGCAATTAATACTATCGTAAATAGATTTCTTTTCATTATAATAAGTTTTTGTGTTTTGTGAAAAACAATTCACATGCAAAGATATTTATTTTTTTTTTATTTCAAAGTTTTTTTCGGGAAAAACTTACAATTTTATATTATTTCGTGTTAATATAATTTCTCTTTTATCCTCAATATTAAACATATAATCTTCCAAAACTTTTTCGGTGGTTCCTCTTAATCCTCTCGCTCCAAGTCCTTTTTCTATGGTTTCTTCTACAATTTTTTCAATAGCTTCATCAGTAAATTCCAGTTTTACACCATCCATTTTAAAGAGTTCCGCAAATTGATTGATAATAGAATTTTTTGGTTCTTTCATAATACGTACCATGGTTTCTTTGGTAAGTTTATCCAAATACGTTACGATAGGAAACCTGCCCAAAAGTTCAGGAATCAAACCAAATTTTCTCAAATCTATGGCGTTGATTTGACTTAGTATATAATCGTCTTCTTCTATTTTATTCAGCTTTTCCGCACTGAAACCGATTGCCTGTTTATTCAGCCGCCGCTCAATGATTTCTTTAATCCCGTCAAAAGCGCCACCCGCAATAAACAGGATGTTTTTGGTATCGACCTGTATGTATTTTTGATCGGGGTGTTTTCTGCCTCCTTGCGGCGGTACGTTTACAATGCTTCCTTCTAAAAGTTTGAGCAGACCTTGCTGCACTCCTTCACCGGAAACATCTCTCGTAATACTGGGATTGTCTGATTTTCTCGCAATTTTATCTATTTCATCAATAAATACGATTCCTTTTTCGGCTTTATTTACATCATAATCCGCAACCATTAATAACCGCGACAAGATACTTTCCACGTCTTCACCTACGTAACCTGCTTCGGTGAGAATTGTAGCATCTACAATACAAAACGGCACATTCAGTTCTTTGGCGATGGTTTTTGCAAGGAGGGTTTTTCCTGTTCCTGTTTCGCCAATCATAATGATGTTCGATTTTTCAATCTCTATTTCACCGTTCTCTTCTTTAGCATGAAGCAATCTTTTGTAATGATTGTAAACTGCAATAGAAAGCTGTTTCTTTGCCTGATCCTGCCCGATGACATATTCATCAAGAAATCCTTTTATTTCTTTGGGCTTTTTTAAATCTTCTATTTTTTCTGCCGGTGAAAATACGCCTGAGTTGCCACTGTCTTTCACAATCGCATGCGCTTGTTCAATGCAATTTTCGCAGATGTATCCGTTGCTTCCGGAAATCAACATTTTGACTTCGTTTCGGCTTTTTCCGCAGAATGAACATTGGTTTGAATTCATGTTCTATATGTAATATATGGAGTAATGATATAAAATTAATTCGCCGCCACACTTTTTTGTTTAAGAATTGATAATGTTATTTAGAATTTCACGATATTCTTCATCAGAAAATTTCAGCCGCGTGTTTTTAAAATTCATTTCTTCCACTGTATTGATAGGAAGCAGATGAATATGTGCATGCGGAACTTCTAAACCCACAACAGCAGATGCTATTCTCTTTTCGGGAAATGCAATCTTCAGTCTTTTGGCTATGTTTTGTGCAAAAAACCACAATGCTTTGAAATCTTCATTTTCTAAATCGAAAATCAAATCGACTTCCTGCTTCGGAATCACTAAAGTGTGTCCCGCTGTTAAAGGCATCACATCCAGAAATGCAAGATGATTTTCATCTTCTGCAATTTTATAGCAAGGGATTTCTCCGTTTACGATTTTTGTAAAAATTGAAGCCATTTTTTATTGTTTAAAGTTTAAATTTCAAAGTTTCAGGTTGAACTTAAACCCTGAAACGTTGAACCCGAACAAAAATCAAAGTGTAATTTCTAATACCTCAAAAGAGAGTGTATTCCCGTTAGGTAAAACAATATCTGCAATATCGCCAACTGCTTTACCGAGCAAACCTTTTGCAATAGGAGTATTTACCGAAATTTTTCCGGTTTTCAAATCACTTTCATTATCGGGAACGAGCGTGAATTTCTGTTCCGCTTTTGTTGCATTGTTTTTCAGCCGCACTGTTGTGAGAATAGATACTTTGGAGGTATCGAGCTGGCTTTCATCAATCACTTTAGAATTGATGATTAAATCTTTCAGCTTAGAAATTTTCATTTCCAGCATTCCTTGCGCTTCTTTCGCTGCATCATATTCTGCATTTTCAGAAAGGTCGCCTTTATCTCTTGCTTCAGCTATTTGCTGAGTGATTTTTGGTCTTTCGATGGTTTCGAGTTGTTCCAACTCCTGCTTCATTTTATCCAAACCATCTTTGGTGACATAACTTGCCATAATATAATCTTTTTTTTAGATTTGTCATAAAAAAATAATCCGACATTTGCCGGACAATGTTTTCTATTTGATTTCGTTTTACAAAGATATAAATTTATTTTAAATGAAAAAACACTTTCTGCAATTTCTATTTTTATCGGCATTCATTTTCAGTATTTTATACCTGAAATCGTGTAGCGAAAGAGAAGAACAGGTGAGCTGTTTCCCGAGCCGACCGATTAATGTGGTTTTGAATTTGAATTATCCCGCTTATTTTGCCCTGCAAAATGTTGGCGGTTGGTTATATATTGAGGAGCAACAAAGCGGAACGCTCGGTTTAATAGTAGTGAGAACAACGGGTGGTTTCAAAGTGTATGACAGAAATGCACCGCATATTTGTCCCGAAGACAACACTGTGCTGATTGTGGAAAGCAATATTAAAATCGTGTGTCCAAAAGATGGTGCAGAATGGATTTTGCTAACCGGCGAACCGACAAAAGTTGCACAAATATCACCAAAAACCTATCGCTACGATTTTGATTCTGCAACAGGAATCCTGTCAATTTTTTATTAATTTTGTGAAAAACATTTTTTAATGAAAGTTGTCATTCAAAGAGTTTCTGAAGCGTATGTAAAGGTAAATGGCAAAATCTGTGGGGAAATTTCCAAAGGTTTACTGCTTCTTGTAGGGATTGAAGAAAATGACGAAAAAACCGATGCCGATTGGTTGGTGCAGAAAATTTTGAACCTGAGAATTTTTGGTGATGATGGTGGTAAACTCAACCTGTCTGTTTTGGATATTTCGGGCGAAATTCTTTGCATCAGTCAATTCACTCTGATTGCAGATTACAAAAAAGGAAACCGCCCATCTTTCATTAAAGCTGCAAAACCCGAAAAAGCAGTTCCGTTATTTGAATATTTCAAAATAGAAATCGCAAAATCTAACTTGAAAATAGCAAGCGGAACTTTCGGTGCAGATATGAAAGTTTCACTGCTCAACGATGGTCCTGTAACAATTGTGATGGATTCTCAGACAAAAATGTAATCCCAAAAAAAACTTTAATCCATGAAAAAAGCAATTCTCTTTTTGGTGCTTTCAGTGTTCATTTCCTGTAATAAAAATAGTGAAAATGCGAAACCGGTAAAATCTGACAGCACAAAAATCATTGAATCCGCAAATGCGGTGAGAACCAAAATAAACGACAGTATAAGATTAAAAAACAATCAAAATGTTTTCAAAGATTTAAGCGGAAATCATCAGTTTAAATTTACCTCCGATGAAGATTTGGTGCTGAAAGGAAATGTGAATTTCAAAAAAACCGGCAGAGATTTATACAACATTTCCGGCAGTGCAAAATCGGGGAAAAACACGGTTGTTATTGACGGCGACATTCATCAGGTTTCGGAAAAACATTTGAATTTTGCGGGGAAAATCTCTCAAAACATCAACGGAAAAACCTATATACGAACAAAGAAAACTACTTTTTTTGACGAGGGAAAAGGAAATTTTTGGCGGCTTCAGGATAAAATAAACGGAGATGGTTTTATAGAATATATTGATATTTATTAAGTTATGCTGCATTACGAAATATCAGGAAACGGAAAAGAAAAACTTGTTTTATTACACGGTTTTATGGAAAATATTTTGATTTGGGAAGAGATGGAATCTTTCTTTTCCGAAGAGTTTACGCTCATCAAAATTGATTTGCCGGGACACGGTTTGTCTAAAATTTACCATGAAATCCACACGATGGAATTCATGGCAGAAGAAGTAAAAAAAATTACCGACCATTTGAAAATCAACAACTTTCATTTACTCGGTCATTCTATGGGAGGTTACGCTTCATTGGCTTTTGCCGAAAAATTTCCCGATGTGCTGAAATCACTCACTTTGTTTTTCAGCACTTATCTTCAAGATGATGACGAAAAAAAGGAACAGCGCAGAAAAAGTTTTAGAATCATCAAAGAAGCATTCAGAAATTATGTGAATGCAGGAATCCCAAATCTTTTCAACGCAAATGAAAAAGACACGCTGGAAACAAAAATAGATTTGGCAAAAGAAATTGCACTTTCTACCAAAACCGATGGTGTTTTAGCGGCTGTAAAAGGAATGATTGAGAGAACCGACAAAAAAAATGTTATCGAAAATTTTGAGGGAAAAATTCTCATCATCGCCGGAAAACATGATAATGCCGTGAAAACGGAACCCATGCTGAAAAATCTTCCGGACAAGACCAACATCAAATCTTATCTTTTAGATTGCGGACACAACGGACATTGGGAAAAACCCGAAATCTGCGCAGCAATCATTAATACCGAACTGCTGCATCATCTGCCAAAAAAGCTGGTGTTTTAAAACTCCTCGTCTTCTATTTTTTCTTTGAAATCCTCAATTGTGGCTTCGATAGATTTGAAATATTTTCCTCCGGCTGCATTGATGTGCCCTCCTCCGTTAAAGTGTTTTCGGGAAAAACTGTTTACATCTACATCATCTTTTGAGCGCAAAGAAATTTTAATGAAATCTTCGTACAAATCTTCCATAAAAAACGCCGACATTTGTGTTCCCATAATGCTTAAACCGTAATTCACGAAACCCTCTGTATCACCTTTTTGAAAGCCAAATTCCTGAAGTTCTTTTCTTTTCAGCCAAAGTATAGCGACTTTTCCGTCTTTCACTACTTCTATCCTACCCAAAATCAATGACAGCAAATGAAGCCGCGAAACCGTATTGGTATCCCAAGTGTTGGAAGTAATCATTGCAGAATCTGCTCCTTTTTCAATTAAGTTAGCTACAATTCTGTGAGTTGTCGCACTGGTTGAGCGAAACCGAAAACCGCCTGTATCGGTCATGATTCCGGTATAAAGACATTCTGCAATATCTTTGTTGACCAGATTTTCTTCACCCAACGTTTGAATGAAATGATAAATCATTTGCGAAGTTGCAGGAATAGCAGGATCTGAATACACAAAGTCAAAATCTTCCGGTTGTTGGTGATGGTCGATAAGAATTTTTTTTGCTTTGGCATTTTCAATCCAGGGAGCGACTAAATTTCCGCTGCGGTGCGAAGCATTAAAATCGAGAATAAAGATAACGTCCGCTTCTGAAATGGTTTCTCTTGCGAATTTTCTTTTATAATCTGCGATGACGATTTTTTTTGCTTCCGGCATCCATTTCAGAAATTTCGGGAAATCGTTCGGGGCAATCACGGTAGATTCCAGCCCTTTTTCTTTCAGAAAATGTTGCAGCCCCAAACTTGAACCGATTGCATCACCATCTGGATTGAAATGGGTGATGATAACGATTTTATTTTCAGGTGTTAAGAGTTTTTGTATTTCTGAAATTTCTGCAGGAGTAAACATTTTTATTGAATTGTATTTGAAATGGCAAATATAGTATTTGATTACGTATGCTGAAAATTACATTTTTTTAACAAAAATGTTTTTTGCATTAATTATTTTTCTAACTTTGGTAAAATTTAAAAATTTATTTACCATGAAAAAATTTATTTTAGGAATGCTGATGGCAGTATCTGCATTCACATTCGCTCAGCAAAGAAGTGCTGATGTTACCGTAACGGGTTCAAACCCGAATCTCTCATTGATGGCAGACGTACCTTTAACGCAAGTTCCAACACATGCTTTACAGAGTCTTTATGGAAGAGCAACCTGTTCTTACAATGGTAGTCTTACTGCTGCAAGTTCCACAATGGCATCAAGGCTCTTCAGAGATGCCATTCCTTCTACCTGTGCAGCACCCAAAGTTTATCCGGGAAATTTTGCTGCAACAGTTTATTATCAAACACACACCATTTCTAACAACACCGGTGCAGAACAGTGTGTTACTATCACACCGGACGTACCCGGTGAAAATCCCATTCATTTCACTGCATACCAAGGATCATTTGATCCCACTAATCTTGCAACGAACTATTTGGCAGACTCCGGATCAAGTTCACTTAGCGGGACTAATGTTGGCTTTGAAGTGAAAATTCCTGCGGGACAAAACCTTGTCATCGTAGCAAATACCAATACTGCAGGTCAAACCGGGGATTATACCATTCAGGTAACAGGATTAAATTGTGGCGGTGGTACACCTTCTTGCGGTATTATTTCTACTTTAACCTCAGCAGATCCTACACTTGCTACAAGACTATTCCGAAACGGTATAATTCCGGGAGATTGTTCTGCAAATTATCCTGCACCTACAACCAGCGGAGCGGGTCCGTTCTATTACAAGACGCATACTTTCAGCAATAACACCGGTTCACCACAATGTGTTACCATTACCTGTGAATTAGAAAACAGTGATGCTAATGTACAATATATAGTTTACAAAGACAGTTTCAATCCGGCGAATTTGGTGCAAAATTATTTGGGCGACCCGAGTTCAAGCTCGGGAGCGACTACAACAGTTCCATCTATTTCATTAACCGTTCCTACCGGAAATTTCATTATCGTAGTATTTACTGTAAACGTAAGCCAAGCCATGACAGGAAATTACGAACTCAAGGTAACAGGATTAAATTGTGCAGGTCTTGCTACAGGCGAATCTAACGTGAAATCAGCCGATATGATTCTTTATCCTAATCCTACAAACGGTGATATCAACGTGCAAGGAGTTGATGTGAAGTCCGGAAAGGTACTTGACATGAGTGGTAAATCTGTAAACATAGAAAACAACGGAAATACTTTTAGCACTAAAAAATTACCAAAAGGTGCTTATATACTTCAAGTTACCGATAAAAAGGGGAATGTAACCAATAAACGATTTATTAAGAATTAATATTAATCAAAAATTTTTGAAAACAGGTTTAAACCTTTCATAAGGTTTAAACCTGTTTTTTTCTAAATATCTTTAAATATTTTTTGAAAAATTGGTTTGCAGGAAATAAAAACTTTCATATCTTTGCAGTCTGAAAAATAAGATATAGTTTTTACTAAAAAATATTAGCAATGAGCAAGAGAACATTTCAGCCATCAGAAAGAAAGAGAAGAAACAAACACGGTTTCAGAGAAAGAATGTCAACACCAAACGGCAGAAGAGTTTTGGCTGCAAGAAGAGCAAAAGGCAGAAAGAGTTTAACCGTAAGTGTATCACGCGCCAAGAGATAAACTCCGGAATTATCAAATACAAAATTATGCTTGAAAATACATTTTCAGGCATTTTTTGTTGTTAAAGTTTACTAAATTTTAGTAGAAAAAAAAAGTTTTCGTTATTTTTGACATCATTAATAATAAGATATGCCACACTCTTATCTCGAAGGTCAAGATGTTATTCAATTGAATAATGCCAAAATTGCTCAGAAAAATTTCACGGTTCTCAATGGGGTGAATCTAAATATCAAAAAAGGGAAATTCTGCTACCTTATCGGAAAAACAGGTTCCGGAAAAAGTTCTCTGCTGAAAACACTTTACGGGCACATTCCTCTCGGTTCAGGTCATGGCAGTGTTGCTGGTTTCGATTTGGAAAAATTAAGAACTTCTGATGTCCCGAATCTCAGAAGAAAATTAGGAATTGTTTTTCAGGATTTCCAGTTATTGACAGATAGAAATATAGAGAAAAATCTCCGTTTTGTTCTGGAAGCAACCGGTTGGAATGACAAACATAAAATTGACGACCGCATCAATGAAGTTTTGGCAAGCGTAGGAATGAAATCTAAAAAACACAAAATGCCGCACGAACTTTCGGGAGGTGAACAACAGCGTATTGCGATAGCAAGAGCATTGCTCAATCACCCCGAACTCATTTTGGCAGATGAACCTACAGGAAATCTCGATCCCGAAACTTCAAACGAAATTATGACGCTTCTGAAACAAGTAGCTCTTGAAAATCATGCAGCTGTAGTAATGGCAACTCACGATTATCACATGATACATAATTTTCCCGGCGAGGCGATAAGATGTGAAGACGGCAAAGTAACGGTTTTAGATACTGCCGAACTTTTCGAGTAAGGAAATTAATTTTAAACCTAAAAAAAATCCCGAATATTCGGGATTTTTCTTTTTTATATATTTCTTAATTCTTAACCTTTGAACTGACCCATTGCAATAAATTTATCTTGTCTTTGGGTTTCCAATTCTTTTCCTGTGAATTTGGAAAATGCTTTGATGTTTTGCAAAATAGACTGCTTCATATTTTCATAAGCGGTTTTTGGGTCGTAATGCGCTCCACCAAGTGGTTCTTCAATAATTCCGTCAATAAATTTTTCTTTCAGTGCATCTTTTGGAGTAAGTTTAAGTGCATTTGCTGCGTCCTCTTTATGCTCCCAGTTTCTCCAAAGTATTGATGAGCAACTTTCGGGAGCAATTACAGTATACCAAGTATTTTCCAACATATAGACTTTGTTTCCCACACCGATTCCCAAAGCACCACCACTTGCACCTTCACCAATGATATAGCAAAAAATAGGAGTTTTCAGCATTGTCATTTCAAAAATATTTCTTGCAATCGCTTCACCTTGTCCACGTTCTTCAGCTTCTAATCCCGGATAAGCGCCTGGTGTGTCAATTAAAGTGATTACGGGAATTTTAAATTTCTCTGCCAATTTCATCAATCGCAACGCTTTTCTGTAACCTTCCGGATTACTCATTCCGAATCTCCGGTGCTGTCTTTCTTTGGTGGTTCTTCCTTTTTGGGTTCCGATGAGCATTATTTTTTGCCCGTCAATTGTAGCTAAACCGCCAATCATTGCGGGATCATCTGCAAAATTTCTGTCACCGTGCAGTTCTAGAAAACTGTCTTTATCTACCATTCCGTTGATGAAATCTAAAGTATAGGGACGATCAGGATGTCTAGAAAGTTGCACTCTTTCCCAAGGTGTAAGATTTCCATAGATTTCTTTTTTCTTTTCAGTGATTTTATCTTCGATTTGCGAACAGGCGAGTTTCACATCTACACCGCTCTCTTCGCCCACTAATGAACAGGTTTGATATTGTTCCATCAGTTCTTTTATAGGAAGTTCAAAACTTAAATATTCCATTTTTTTCTTTGGTAAATTAATCTTTCAAAGTTAATAAAAATTCTTAAAAACTTCGTTTGTTTTTAAAATTTCAAATTCGAATAGTTCTATCTCTTTCCAGCAATATTTATAATCCAATTCAGAATATAAAACTATTTCAAAATATTGACAGCGTTGGAAATTCGGCTTATGGTTTCTTCTTTCCCGAGAATATTCATAATATCAGGAACATCTGGTCCTTTTAATTCTCCGACTAAAGATAATCTTAAAGGCATCATCACTTTTCCCATTCCGAGATTTTTGCTTTCAGCAAAATGGTGCATTTTTTCTTTCAGAATTTGAGATTCGAAATTTGAAATTTGAAATTCTTCGGATAACTCCTTTAAAATGGTTGAAGTTTCTTCGTTCCACGATTTTTTTAGGACTTTTTCGTCATAGGAATTTGGGGCTTCAAAAAAGAATTTTCCCTCGGTATAAATATCTGCAACAAAAGATGCTCTTTCTTTCATCAATGAAATAATTTTCAATAATTTTTCGTCGGAAAGATGAGAGTTTTTTACCTCGTTAATTTCTTTTAATAAAGGTAAAATCTCTTTATCGGATTTCATTTTCAGATATTCTTGGTTGAACCATTTTGCTTTCTGCGGATCGAATCTTGCTCCTGCTTTATGCACTTTATGCAAATCAAATTCAGCAATCATTTCGTTGATAGAAATAATTTCTTTATCATTTGCAGGAGTCCAGCCGAGAAGTGCGGTCATATTGATAAATGCTTCCGGAAAATAACCGGATTCTTTGTAACCTTTCCAAATTTCGCCGCTTTCCG
>CAZHFE010000043.1:0-16881 GCA_964532055.1 uncultured Kaistella sp.
ATGCGATAAACAAAGGATGCGGAGTTGCAACGGTACTTTTGTATTCCGGGTGATACTGAACGCCAATGTAGAATGGGTGATTTTTCAGTTCCAGCGTTTCTACCAAACCTGTTTCGGGATTGAAACCACTCGGAGTTAATCCGTTTTTTTCAAATTCTTCCTGAAAATCAGAATTGAATTCATAACGATGCCGGTGTCTTTCAGAAATATTTTTCGAGCCGTAAATTTCATTTAGTTTTGAGTTGGGTTTGAGTTCGCATTTCCACGCACCGAGTCGCATTGTTCCGCCTTTATCAACTACATTTTTCTGTTCTTCCATCAGAGAAATCACCGGTTCGGGAGTAGAAGTATCAAACTCCATAGAATTAGCTTTTTTGTATCCCAATATATTCCGTGCAAATTCTATGGTCATAATCTGCATACCGAGACAAATGCCTAAAAGCGGGATTTGATTTTCCCTTGCATATTTTGCAGCGAGAATTTTTCCCTCAATTCCTCTGTCGCCGAAACCAGGTGCAATCAACATTCCGTCTATTCCGTCAAAGGTTTGCTGAATGCTATTCTCGGTAATGTCTCCACTGTAAACCCAGCGGATTTTGACTTCGGTTTCTAATTCTGCACCTGCGTGAATGAAGGCTTCTGCAATGGATTTATAAGAATCCTGAAGCGAAACGTATTTCCCAACCAAAGCGATTTCTACTTTTTTCTTGGGATTTTGGTATTTTTTTAGGAAGTTTTTCCAGCTTTTCAGATCAGATTCTTTTTCCGATTTCAAATCCAATTCTTTCAGCACCACTTCATCAAAATTCTGTTTTTGAAGATATATAGGAACTTCGTAAATCGTATCCAAATCTTTGCATTCTATAACATTTTCTAGAGATACATTACAAAACTGAGCCAATTTTGCCCGTTGTTCTTTTGGAATTTTGTGTTCGGTGCGGCAAACCAAAACATCTGCCATTATTCCGCTTTCCATCAATTGACGAACCGAGTGTTGAGATGGTTTTGTCTTCAATTCTCCGCTGGAAGAAAGATAAGGAAGCAGCGTGAGATGAATCACCATAGAATTTTTTTCGCCCAATTCCCATTTCAACTGACGAACGCTTTCTATATAAGGAAGAGATTCTATATCGCCCACTGTTCCACCGATTTCTGTAATAATGATATCGTAATTCTGTTTGGCAAGAATTTTTATCCGCCGTTTGATTTCATTGGTAATATGCGGAATTACCTGCACCGTTTTTCCCAGGAAATCTCCTTTTCTTTCTTTTTCAATGACGGTTTGGTAAATTTTTCCTGTGGTTACGTTGTTGTTTTGTGAAGTTTGCGAATCGAGGAACCTTTCGTAATGACCTAAATCCAAATCAGTTTCCGCACCGTCTTCGGTTACATAACATTCGCCGTGTTCATAAGGATTTAAAGTTCCAGGGTCGATATTGATATAGGGGTCGAGTTTTTGTATGGTAACATTGAAACCTTTGGATTTTAACAGCAAACCGAGCGATGCCGAAACAATTCCTTTTCCCAAAGATGAAGTAACACCCCCCGTTACGAAGATGTATTTGGTATTCTTTTTACTCATTAGATTAGGTTTGCGCAAAGTTATGGTAAAATGTTTAACGGAGCAATGACCTGAATTTGAAAATTTTTAAAAAAAATAAAAAATATGTGGCAACTCCATGAAAAATAAGTAATTTCGTAAAAAATTTCAATTAATATTTTATAACTCAATGAGAAAACAACTATTTATTGGTGTTCTTGGATTTTTTGCAACGGGAATCACACTGGTTTCTGCACAAGAATATGTCGATAAAAAAATTACCGACGAGAACGGAAGTGTAAGTTTGGTTACTTTCAATGAAAAAGTTAACCGAAACGGTTTAATGCCGAACAATATTTTCAAAGAAGTGTTGGGATTGTCTGACAAAACAGAGATGAGGGTTGCAAATTCCAACAAAGACATTACTGGGGTTTTTCTAAACGAAAAATACCAAATGTATTATGAAGGAATAATGATTGATGGTGCAGTATATAATCTGCATTATAAAAACGGACAGCTTACAAGCATGAGCGGTGAAACCTATAAAACCGATCATTTAAATAAAACTGCATCAATTTCTGCCGAAGCAGCTTTAGCAAAAGCAATACAAAGTTTCGGAGCACAAAAATATATGTGGGACGATGCAGAAAGCAACATAGATCATTACCAAAAACCGAGCGGAGATTTGGTGTTCGTACCGATGCAACAAAATGACAACTCCTGGAAACTATTCTTATCTTATAAGTTCGATATTTTTTCATCACAACCTCTCGACAGAGCTTATGTTTATGTAGATGCGGTTTCGGGAGCGATTTTAAAATATGACGCCATCATCAAACATGCTAAGTCGCGAACCAATATATTAAATAAGGAAATTGATTTGGAGAAAATCAACGAAGAAGCTAAAATTGAAAATCTTCAAAACAGCATCGACAACTTGAGTAAAGCCAATGCTCTTGTTGCCGGAACTGCTGCCACACGATACAGTGGCTCAAGAAGTATTGAAACAACTTTATCCGGTTCTAATTATATTTTGAACGATGCGACAAGAGGAGGTGGTGTAAGAACCTATAATTTGAAAAAATCTACTAGCATCACCAATACAGAATTTACCGATAATGATAATAACTGGACTGATGCGGAACATAATAACGCAAATTTTGACAATGCTGCTTTAGATGCACATTGGGGTGTAGAAAAAACGTATGATTATTTCTTTGAGAAACATGGCAGAAACAGTTATAACGGTACAGGTGGTATTTTGAGAAGTTATGTACATTACGGTAATGCTGTGGAAAATGCATATTGGTCAGGAAGTTATATGCTTTACGGTGATGGTGCAAGTACATTTAGTCCTCTTACTGCTTTTGATGTCACTGCACATGAATTGGGACATGGTGTTTGCAGCTCTACGGCTAATTTGACATATAATAGAGAATCGGGAGCGATGAACGAAGGGCTTTCTGATATTTGGGGAGCAACAGTAGAAAATTATGCAGCCCCTGAAAAACAAAATTTCCTCATCGGTGAAGATATTACCAAAATTGCTCCAGGTTATTTACGCTCAATGAGTAACCCGAAAGCTGTAGGACAACCCGACACCTACAGAGGCGGAAATTGGATGCCTGCAACCGCAGCAGAGGGTTGTACAACACCAAGCGATACAAACGACCAATGTGGTGTACACATCAACAGCGGCGTACTCAACCATTGGTATTATATCTTGGTACAGGGAAAAACAGGAACCAATGATATTGGCAAATCCTACAGCGTTACCGGAATCGGTTTTGCTAAAGCAGCACAAATTGTTTATAAATTAGAAACTACTTATTTAACCGCAAATTCTACTTATACCATTGCTAAAGATTATGGTATTCAGTCAGCAAAAGAAATATTCGGGGTGGGTTCTCCTGAAGCTATTGCAACTCAGGATGCGTTCTATGCGGTAGGATTGGGTACAAAATATAATCCTAATCCGGATACCGTTGCTCCTACAACACCACTGAATCTGGTGGCAAGTGAAACCACACAAAATTCTACCTATTTGAAATGGAATGCATCAACCGACAATTTCGCATTAGACGGATACAATGTTTACAGAAACGGAACTCTTATAGGAACAACATACACTAATACTTATCATGCAAAAGGACTTACCGCAAATACAACCTATTTGTTCAAAGTTCAGGCAAAAGATGAAGCTGGAAATTTATCCGCGTTCAGTAATGAAGTGAGTGTCACTACTTTAGCAAGCGGACCAAACCATTGTGCTTCCCAATCGCAAATGGCAGCACTTATGGGAATCCGGAATGTGAAGTTTAATACCATTGATAATACAAGTATGGGCTTTACAGGCTATGAAGATTTCACTTACTTATCAACAGATATTAAAAGAGGTGATACCCACACAATTACCATCACTCCATATTGGCAACTAACTGTATATCCTTTAACCTATCGTGTATATATAGATTATAACAACAACGGCGTGTTTACTGATACAGGCGAAACAGCTTTATCCCTCGCTGCAACAAGTGCAAATCCTGTTTCGGGATCGTTTACCATTCCTGCTACTGCTACTTTAGGAAAATTACGAATGAGGGTGATTGCTTCTTATGGTACGACTACTTCTTGTACCACCTACAGTTACGGACAAACAGAAGATTATTCGCTTAACATTACTACTGCTTTGGGTACAGCAGAACAAGTTAACAACCATACAATTACTATTTATCCTAATCCAGTTAAAGACATTCTCAATATCAAATCAAATGATAACGGAGCAACCGATTATAAGATTTACAATGCTGCAGGACAAATAGTAACCACAGGAAAATTAATTGACAATAAAATTGATGTCAACAAAATTCCTACCGGTAATTATATTTTGGAGTTAGTGAATAAAAATGGGGAAACATCAACCCAAAAATTCATTAAAAAGTAAGATTCTATTTATAAAATCTTGTCAAAAGCTCCCAAAATTTTGGGAGCTTTTGATGTTTTTATATCATTAATTTTTCATAATAATGTTCTTATTGAAATCATTTTTATCACCTGCGTGAGTATAAATTCAATTAAAAATTTTTGTGTTCTTATAGGAGAAAATTTATTTTTCGGATATTTTCACGAAATTAGCAGTATTAACATCTAACCATCACATTCAGAATTTGGGAAAGATCATCATGTTGATGCTATCTATTTTTAATGAGCAGAAAACTTATTCTTTGATAGGTTTGTTTATTTTTCGGTTCCTCCCATTGTAAAACATACCAATAAGTACCTGTTGGAAGTGGTTTTCCATCATATTTGCCATCCCAAACATACTCTTTATCGAAAGATTGAAAAATCAGACTTCCGACTCTGTCAAAAACTTGTATCGAAAAATGGTTTTTGGTTTTCACTTCGCTGTAATCCAAAACATCATTGTATCCATCGCCATTTGGTGTAATTACATTATACAACTGCGTAATTATAAAGTCTTGGGTAGTCAGAGTACAGTTATCGGAAGAAAGCACATAAGCCGTATTTAAACCAATCGGCAGATTGTTGAAAACATTTGAACTCTGATAACCTGTAAATCCTTTTGAATTTTCCACAGCGTATGTATAAGGCGGAAGTCCACCTTCTGCTGTTATAGTAGCTGCTCTGCCGTCAATTTGTATAATAATTATTGGCGGCGTATAAGTTTTTAAATGAATTTCCCCAATTCGGAAACAACCTAAGCTGTTTGACACTTTTACATATATCGTGTTATTCGGCTTTCCTTTATAATTGCTGATATCCGAAAGATTGATTTCTTTTGTAAGACTTTCGTCCTCATAGTACTGAAACCCAATAATTGACGAATCGGTATTTTCAAACTCAAATTTTTTCAAATCATAAATAGCATATACTTCTTCATTGGTACATTCAAATAATTCGATATTTTTAATAATCATTTGATGTATGATGACATTTACCGTTACCATTTCGGAATCCGCAAATTTTCCAAAACCCTCGAAGTAATACACAAAAGATACTTTGTCTAAAGTGGTATTGTCTGCTTCAAAATGAATGTTTCCGTCACTATCTACATAAGCTTTTCCTTCCTCCGGTTCGGTGATAATTTTTGTTTTTACAGGATCAATAGGCAATGAAGGAAATTTAGAAAATTTCGGAGTAATCGACGGATTTAAACTTTCGCAGAAACTCATTTCAAATTCTTTTTCAGGACCAATAAACGGGCATTTATCATAAAGAAAAACATCGCTGAAAAGATATTCCGAACAAAAGTTCTTTATCACTTTACATTTATAATAGCCGTATTTTCCTTGAGGATACAATCGGTGACCCGTTTCGGGAATAATTATCCAATTAATCAAATCGTCAGAATAATACCATTCATATTCATCATAATCGTCCTGAACTTCAAGATATTTAAAATCATCACAAAGCCCGACGCTAGTGATAATAGGATCTACCGTAAATCCCGCAAAATATCCGCCATATCCTATACCGTAATTCCCACCCATAATTCCTACTGTTACCGATCTTTTGTTAGTAGTGGAAACTGTGATGTTTCCGGTAGCATTCGGATAAGTATAAATTTCCCATTCTGCAGTTCCGGGTACGGAAAAAGGTCCGGAAATATTAGCGTTTGAATTGTTTACCAATACATCTGCTCCTTTCTGAGTGAATATATTTAATTTTACCGTATTGGGAATTCCGCCGAATATGTTTGTAACCAGAATTTCATCTACGACAGATATTTCATCTACTTTATTCGGAATCAGACAAGAAAGCGGAGGAATGAGATTCATTGATCCGGTGTCAATATCATTTTCTACATCTCCTGCAAAGATTTGGTAAACATATGCTGGTTTTAAAGTTTTTACATATAACGAATAAATGTTATTTAACGGATCGGCTGGTAGATATGAAGAACCTTTCACAAACTGGAAAGAACCCGCTTTAGGCAGAACAAAATCCGGAGTTCCCGATGTATTGTTATTTAAGAAAACAGCGGTATTGGCTTCGGAAGCTACTACGAGCGTTTTTTCCATTTCCGACGGTTTTGCAATATTTCCGTAGCCGCTCATTATAATATATTCGGTTCCTATCTTTTCGACAGGAAGAATCTGATCCATAAAAATATCGGTAAAGTAATCCCTGCCTTTACTTAATGATCCCAAAAAATTTCCGCTGGTAACAGCTATGGGTTTATCGCTTTCTACTTTTGTACCAATCAGCCCGTCGAAATCCACATTCAGGTATTTAGTGTTATCCACTTCATAAATGTAAGATTCGCCTTTGTTCAGCTTTACGGTTTTTGTTGATGAGCCCGGAGTGCTGTCGTTGGTAAAGCGCAACGTTGGTTCGTAGTTGGATAAGGTAACGATTGTATTATCTTCGGTTGCAATAATGGCAGCAATATAATTATTAAAACGCATTTTACCTTTGTGCATCCCCAAATAAAAAATTTTTCCAAGCGCGTTTCTACCTTTAGATGTTACCATTTCCGCATCCTCAGGTTGGGAAAATCTGTAATTGGCAAAAAAACGTCCGTCTCCAATAAGGTGTAATCCTTTGGACAAAACTTTCATTTTCTCCTCATCTTTTTCTATAATCATCTGATTTCTCGGGATCTGATAAAAGGAAGCGGGTTCTCCTTTTTTTACGGTTGCGTTTCCCAAGAGCTTATTCCCGCTGTATATCTTTACATTGACGGAATTGTGCTTCCGGTAGAAAGAAAGAGCTGCTGAAATGTTTCAACAGGAATAGCCTCTGTATTACTTGCCATAGGAGCAAGCCAATGCTCTGAATCCATTTGAGAGAAACAGAAAATGGTAAAAAACAAACAGAATAATGTGAAAAATCTTTTCAATATTTTTAAAATATTTGTGTAAAGGTAGCGATATAAAAAACTCCTGCAATAGATGTCTGTAGGATTTTAATTTTTGCAATTTATGAAAACCAGGATTTAAAATCTTTTTTGAAGGAATTAATTTCTAATAATAATTTTTTTTGTTAAAATCATCTTTATCATCTGCATCTTCATAAGTAAAAATTCAATTAAAAAAATTTATTTTCTAATCGGTGAAAAATTCATTTTTTCGAAAATTTTCAGGAACTTCGCAAAATGGCAAAACTCAAAACCGTTTATTTCTGTCAGAATTGCGGAACGCAGTATCCGCAATGGCACGGACAATGCAAAAATTGCGGCGAATGGAATACTTTGGTAGAAGAAGTCGTGGAAAAATCGGCTTCAAAATCTTCTGTTTCCAAATCCAAACAGCATATCATCAACATCATCGAAGTCGAAACCAATGAAGAACCGCGGATTTTAACGCCGTCGGAAGAACTGAACCGTGTTTTGGGAGGCGGAATTGTTTTAGGTTCCGTTACGTTAATCGGCGGAGAACCGGGAATTGGAAAATCGACCTTACTGCTTCAACTGGCTTTAAAAATGAAGAAGAAAATCCTCTACGTTTCGGGGGAAGAAAGTGCTTCGCAAATCAAAATGAGAGCCGACAGATTAACGGAAATCCAAAATCCGAAATGCTACCTTTTTACCGAAACTTCGGTGGAAAAAATTCTTCACGAAGCCCAAAAACTGCAACCCGATTTTGTGATTATCGATTCCATTCAGACGTTGCAGTCGTCGCTGATTGAGAGTTCGCCGGGTTCGGTTTCGCAAATTCGAGAATGTTCTAATGAAATTATAAAATACGCCAAAGAAAATAATGTTCCTGTATTTTTGGTAGGTCATATTACGAAAGATGGACAAATTGCGGGACCAAAAGTTTTGGAACACATGGTAGATGTTGTTTTGAATTTCGACGGCGACAGAAATCATCTTTTCCGATTATTAAGAGCCAACAAAAACCGTTTCGGATCAACTTCTGAAATTGGGATTTACGAAATGGTTTCTCAAGGTTTAAAAGAAATTAAAAACCCCTCACAGATTCTTATTACCAAGAAATTTGAAGAACTTTCCGGAAATTCTATTGCCGTAACTTTAGAAGGAAATCGCCCGATGTTGCTGGAAATTCAGGCACTTGTTTCTACAGCGGTTTATGGAACTCCGCAGCGAAGTTCCACAGGTTTTGATGCCAAAAGATTAAATATGCTTCTTGCCGTTTTAGAAAAAAGAGCCGGTTTTCAGTTGGGAGCAAAAGATGTTTTCCTCAATATTACAGGCGGAATAAAAACCGACGATCCTGCTTTGGATTTAGCAGTTGTTGCTTCGATTCTTTCGAGCAATGAAGATGTTGCGATTTCCGAGCATTTTTGTTTTGCAGGAGAAATTGGTTTGAGTGGAGAAATTCGTCCGGTTGCACAAATTGAACAACGCATTACCGAAGCCGAAAAATTAGGTTACAAAAAGATTTTTGTTTCTAATCTGAATAAAATTCCGAAGAAAAAATACGGCATCGAAATTCAGGAAGTGAGTAAGATTGAGGATTTTGCAGAGCATTTGTTTTAAAAAATCAAACTTCAGTATATATATGTGTGTGTTAAATATTAATTATATTTGTTAGTTAAAACCATAAAAATTTCCAAATGAAAACCATATCTTTAAAATTAAACTGTCACATTTTTTCAGAAACAGAAGAAATTTTAGTAAACAGCAAAAAGTCAAGAAATCAATATATTAAGGAAGCGATATTACATTACAATCAAATTCAGAAGGATAAAATAATGTACGAGGCAAGTACTCGAGACACAAAAATATCTTTAAGATTAGACGATGGTATTTTTTCTGAAACGGAAATGATTTTGAAATACAGAAAAAAACCTATAATCCACTATATCAAAGAAGCGATTGATTATTACAACAAAATTCAGAAATCATAAACTTTGACAGAAAAAATACGGCATCGAAATTCATGAGGTGAGTAAGATTGAGGATTTTGCGGAGCATTTGTTTTAATTCATAAAACATTGTTCAACTAAAAAACCCGTTCAACATTCTGAATCATGAAAGGATTTTTCTTTTTTATTAATGAATAACTTTTCCCGAAAGAGAAAATTTCTGTAATTTAACACTCGAAAAATAACCTTATAAAGGTTGAAAATCAATCTCAAAATGGAAAAACTCAAAAACTATATCTACGGAGAATGGATTGAAGGTTCTGGAAACGGAAATCAATTGTACAATTCCGTAACAGGTGAACAAATCGCAGTTGCCGATACACAGGGAATTAATTTTGAACAGGCACTCAATTTCGGGAGAACCGTCGGTTACAAGAATCTTTCGTCAATGACGTTCTATGACCGTGGCGAAATGCTGAAAAAAGTAGCGTTGTATTTACTCGAAAGGAAGAAAAAATATTACGAAATCTCTTATAAAACAGGAGCAACTCACGCCGATTCGTGGGTGGATATTGAAGGCGGTTTCGGTACGTTTTTTACCTATTCGGGTTTGGCAAAAAGAATGCTTCCGAATACTACTTTTTGGGTCGATGGTGATACACAGAAAATTTCAGCAAACGGAACTTTTTTAGGAACACATATTTTAACGCCGAGCGAAGGAGTTTCGGTGCAGATTAATGCGTACAATTTTCCGGTTTGGGGAATGTTAGAAAAACTCTCTACTTCACTTTTAGCCGGAGTTCCGAGTATCGTGAAACCTGCAACACCAACAAGTTTTCTTACTCACGCCGTTTTTCAGGATATGATTGAAAGCGGAATTCTTCCGGAAGGAGCAATACAGTTGATTTGTGGAAGTGCAGGAAATATGCTTGAATTTATGCAGGACGGTGATTCTGTTTTGTTTACCGGTTCTGCTTCCACAGGAAAAAGGTTGAAATCAATGCCGTCGATTGCACAGAATTCCGTTCGTTTTAATATGGAAGCAGATTCTCTGAATTGTTCCATTTTAGGATTAGATGCAAAACCCGGAAATCCTGAATTTGATTTATTTATCAAAGAAGTTCATCGTGAAATGACCACAAAAGCAGGGCAAAAATGTACGGCAATTCGAAGAATTATTGTTCCTGAAAACCTCATCAATGATGTGAAAAATGCTTTAACTAAAACTTTAGATAAAACCAAAATCGGAAATCCACTGAACCGCGAAACCAGAATGGGTGCTTTAGCCGGAAAAGATCAGTATAACGAAGTTTTGGAAAAAATAAATTTGCTGAAATCTGAAACCGAACTTATCTATGATGGAAAGCAAGAACTTCTTGATGCAGATTATGAAACAGGAGCTTTTATGACCCCAAAATTATTTTTAAATGACAATCCTTTTGAAAAAAATATTTCTCACGATGTAGAAGCATTCGGACCTGTTTCCACAATTATGCCGTACAAAGATGCGGAAGAAGCCGCTGTTTTGGCAAAACGAGGAAAAGGAAGTTTGGTAGGTTCAATTGTTTCTCACGATAATGATTTTGTTGCTGAAACTTCGTGGAAAATGGCTTCTCAACATGGAAGAATTTTCATTTTAAACCGTGATAATGCGAAAGAATCTACAGGACATGGTTCACCGCTTCCTACATTAATGCATGGCGGTCCTGGAAGAGCAGGAGGAGGTGAAGAAATGGGTGGTTTGAACGGACTTCATTTTTTCCTTCAAAAAACCGCAATTCAGGGTTCACCTGATGTTTTAACCGCGATTACAAAAGTTTATCAACAAGGTGCAACTCAAAAATTTTCAGACAAACATCCTTTCCGAAAGTATTTTGAAGAAGTGGAAATAGGAGATTCTCTGGAAACCGCTGGAAGAACCGTAACAGAAGCCGATATTGTGAATTTTTCCAATGTTTCTTGGGACCATTTTTACGCTCATACAGATTCTACCAGTTTGAACGGAACTATATTTGACAAAACCGTTGCTCACGGATATTTCATTCTGTCTGCAGCTGCAGGATTGTTTGTTTCAGGCAAGAAAGGACCTGTAATTGCGAATTACGGATTAGAAAATTGCAGTTTCTTCAAACCCGCTTATGCAGGAGATACAATTACAGTTTATCTCACAGCAAAAGAAAAAATAAATCGTGGTGTAAAAGGCAGAAATATTCCGAGTGGTGTTGTAAAATGGCTGGTTGAAGTGGTAAATCAAAGAGATGAAATTGTTTGCGTGGCAACAATTCTTACTTTGGTTGCAAAACAATCGCCTTTCATTGATTTGAATGTGAAATCTATTGAAAAAATACTCAGCGGTTTAACAGAAAATACTGCTCCGAATTGGGGGAAAATGTCTCCTCAGCAAATGCTGGAACATCTTGAAACCACTTTGTATTACAGCATCGGAAAACCGGAAGCGGGAAAAATTTTCACACCGGAAGAACATCTGGAAAAGTATCAGGATTCGCTATATAACTTCAGAAAAATGCCTAAAGATTTCCCTGCACCATTTCTTCCTGAAGACGGAACTTTACCGGAACTGAAACATAAAAATATAGATGCTGCAAAAACCGCATTTTTAGAGGCGTTAAAAGAATATGGTATTTATTACAAAGAAAATCAGTTGGCAGAACATATGCATTTCGTTTTCGGAAAACTGAATAAAGAAATGATGGAACTAATGCACCGAAAACATTTTACACATCATTTCGAGCAGTTTGGGTTAATATAAAATTAATTGAATTAGTTAATTTGGAAATGAAACACATTCATTTGGTAGAAACAATTCTCTACGTTGATAACCAACAAAAAAGCACGGAATTTTATACCAAAATATTCCGAAAAAACCCTGATTTGAACGTTCCCGGAATGACAGAGTTTCATTTTTCCGAATATTTTAAATTGGGATTAATGCCCAATAAAGGCATTGCCAAAATTCTTTCAGATAAAACGCCGCATCCGGATTCGGGAAATGGGATTCCGCGATGTGAGTTGTATTTCCACGTAGAAAACGTCGAAATGGAATTTGAAAATGCCCTAAAAAGCGGCGCGAAAATCATCAGTAATATTGAAGACCGAGATTGGGGAGATAAAGTGTGTTACTTTTCTGATTTAGACGGACATATTATTGCTTTTGCAGAGAAATTGATACAATAGAATAATATGAAAACTTTCGGGGAAAAAGTCATTGAATTCAACAAAAATCTGAAATATTCAGGGAAAATTCCCGAAGGTTTTGAAGTGCTGAATCCGTTTTTCGACAATACCGAAACTTTGGTCGTGATGCAGGAATTTTACAACAAATTTTATAACGACAACCGCCAAAGAAAATTCCTTATCGGGATTAATCCGAGCCGACACGGAGCAGGTGTTACAGGTGTTCCTTTTACCGACACAAAACGCCTAAAATCTGAATGCGGTATCGAAATGAAATCTGCTTATACACACGAAGTTTCTTCGGTTTTTATGTATGATATGATTAATGCTTTCGGTGGTGCTGAAAAATTTTATAGTGAGTTTTATATCAATTCACCGTTTCCTTTAGCGATTGTAAGAAATACCAAAAACGGACAACTAAACGCCAATTATTACGATGACAAAACGCTTTTTGAAAACGTAAAACCTTTTATGATTGAATCTTTAAAAAAACACATTTCTTTAGGTTTGGACATTTCCGAAGTTTTTATTTTGGGAAAAAAGAATGCCGATTTTCTGAATAAAATCAATAAAGAGGAAAAACTGTTCGGCAAAATGACGGTTTTGGAACACCCGCGATACATTCAGCAGTACAAATCCAAAGATAAAGAATTGTATATTGACAAATATATTTTGGCTTTGGAAAAGCAGAGATAATTACATTTTATTTCCCCAACAAACGCTCATCAATTGTGTGATTTGTTTCTAATTTTATAAATATTTTCCATTAATTCAGAAGTTTTGGATTATATCGAAAAGTGCGAGCGGAAAAAGGCACTGAACTTCAAAGAAGAATAGCGTTTGGTGTTAAGAATTCATTTATAATCCTTCAAGATTCAAAACCTTGAAGGATTAATATTTTCTAAAACACTTCTCTCCCGATTTTCAAAATATTATCACTTTTCCCCATCGAATAAAAATGCAGCACCGGAACACCGAAATCTAAAAGTTCTCTGCATTGATTGATGCACCACTCTATTCCGATTTCTTTTGCCGTTTTGTTGTCTTTTGCTTTGGCAACTGCAATCACCAAATCGTTCGGAATATCAACTTTGAAGCGGTGCGGAATTATACTCAGCTGGTTTTTCGTTACCAATGGTTTAATTCCGGGAATTATGGGAACTTCAATCCCTTCTTCACGGCATTTTTTTACAAATTCAAAAAACTTCTGATTGTCAAAAAACATCTGCGTTACGATATAATCTGCACCTGCTTCCACTTTCTTTTTTAAATGATAAATATCCTGTGAAAAACTCGCCGCTTCCATATGTTTTTCGGGATAACCGGCAACACCTATGCAAAAATCGGTAGATGAAGAATTTTCGATGCTTTCGTCCATATAATTCCCCGAATTCATATCCTGAATCTGCTTTACCAAATCTTTTGCAAAGGTGTGTCCGTTTTTTTCCGGTTTAAAATAAACTTCGGTTTTTACCGCATCACCTCGCAAAGCAACCACATTTTCGATTCCGAGAAAATCTAAATCAATGAGGAAATTTTCCGTGTCTTCTTTATCAAAACCGCCGCACAAAATATGCGGAACGGCATCTACTTTATATTTATTCTGAATTGCGGCACAAATCCCGACCGTTCCGGGACGTTTTCGCACGACTCTTTTTTCCAGAAGTCCGTTTTCTCTTTCGATATATTCATATTCTTCCCGATGATACGTTACATCGATAAATGCAGGATCAAACTCCATTAAAGGATCAATAGAATCAAAAATAGATTGTATATTTTGTCCTTTCAACGGAGGTAAAATCTCAAAAGAAAAAAGAGTTTTGCCATTGGCATTTTTTATATGTTCTGTTATTTTCATTTTTATTCTTTAAATATTTTTAGTCACGAAGAACACAAAGATTTTTATAGTGTTCTTAGTGCATCTCCTTGTGAGCTTTGTGGTTAAATCAATCTACCAAATTCGTATTCAACCATTTCTGTGCTGTTTCCAAATCAATATTTTTCCGTTCTGCATAATCTTTCAACTGGTCTTCTTTAATTTTTCCCAAACCGAAATATTTGGCGTGCGGACTTCCGAAATAATATCCCGAAATCGCCGCAGTTGGCCACATTGCCAAACTTTCCGTGAGTTCTACACCGATGTTTTCTTTCACTTTTAATAAATCCCAAATTGTTTTCTTTTCCAAATGGTCGGGACACGCAGGATAACCTGGAGCAGGACGAATTCCCTTGTATTTTTCGGAAATCAAATCTTCATTTTCTAAATTTTCATCAGAAGCATAACCCCAAAAATCCGTTCTCACTTTCCAATGCAGAAATTCAGCAAATGCTTCCGCAAAACGATCCGCCAAAGCTTTTACCATAATAGCGTTATAATCATCATTTTCGTTTTCATATTTCTTCGCTAATTCATCTGTTCCGAAACCTGCTGTTACGCAGAACGCACCGACATAATCTGTTTTCCCTGAAGATTTCGGGGCAATAAAATCTGACAATGCGAGATATTCCTTTCCTTCCGATTTTTTCAGTTGTTGTCTCAATGTTCTGAATGTGAAATTTTCGTTTACGTTTTTCAGTTCGATGTCATCACGTTCATTGGAATTGGCAGGAAATATTCCGAAAATGGCTTTTGCAGTGAGTAATTTTTCATCAATAATTTTTCTGAGCATTTTTTTGGCATCATTGTAAAGTTCTTTTGCGTGTTCGCCGACTAATTCATCTTCCAGAATTTTTGGGAATTTTCCGTGCAAATCCCAACTTCTGAAAAACGGACTCCAATCCATAAAATCTAATAATTCTTCTAGATTTTGATTTTCAATAATTTGAATACCTAAATCTTTCGGTCTAAAAATTTCTTCGTTTTCCCAATCGATTTTAAATTTCTGTTCCCTTGCTTCTTCAATGGAAATGTATTCTTTATCTACTTGTCTGCTCAGAAATTTTTCACGAAATTCTTCGTATTCCTTTTTTAATTCGAGAGAATATCCAGTAGATTTTTCTCTGTTAATCAACGAACTCACAACACCGACTGCTCTCGAAGCATCATTCACGTGAACCACGGCATTTCTGTATTTCGGGTCGATTTTCACGGCAGTATGCGCTTTGGAAGTTGTTGCACCGCCAATTAATAAAGGAAAATCGAGATTTTGTCTTTCGAGTTCTGTTGCAACGTGCACCATTTCATCTAAGCTCGGCGTAATCAAGCCGCTCAAACCAATCACATCTACTTTTTCGTCAATGGCAGTCTGAATGATTTTTTCCGCAGGAACCATAACTCCCAAATCTACAATCTCGTAGTTGTTACAGCCCAAAACCACACTCACAATATTTTTCCCAATGTCGTGAACATCGCCTTTTACAGTTGCCATTAAAACCCGTCCGTTGGAGCGTTGAGTTTGATCTTTTTCTGCTTCAATAAAAGGTTGCAGATAAGCAACGGCTTTTTTCATCACTCTTGCCGATTTTACGACTTGCGGAAGAAACATTTTCCCGCTTCCGAACAAATCGCCGACAACGCCCATTCCCGTCATCAGATTGATTTCGATAACGTCTAAAGGTTTTGCTGAAATTTTCCTTGCTTCTTCCACATCTTCTTCGATGAAACGGTCGATTCCTTTTACCAAAGCGTGTGTAATTCTGTCCTGCAAAGGATTTTTCCGCCATTCCAAATCTTCCGTAATTTCTTTTTTTACGGATTTATGTTTTTCGGAATAATCCAGCAATCTTTCAGTGGCATCATCGCGTCTGTCGAGCATTACGTCTTCCACGAGTTCCAGCAATTCTTTCGGAATTTCATCATAAACTTCAAGCATCGCAGGATTTACAATTCCCATATTCATACCGTTTTGAATGGCATAATACAGAAAAACCGAGTGCATCGCCTCGCGAACTGCATCATTCCCACGAAACGAAAACGAAACATTGGAAACTCCACCCGAAACCGAAACATACGGAAGATTTTCGCGAACCCATTTCGTCGCTTCGATGAAATCCAGAGCGTTTCTGCGGTGTTCTTCCATTCCCGTCGCAACGGGAAAAATATTCAAATCGAAAATAATATCTTCCGCAGGAAATTTTACTTTATTGACTAAAATATCATACGAACGTTTCGCAATTTCGATTCTTCTTTCGTAATTATCGGCTTGTCCCAATTCATCAAAAGCCATTACTATAACTGCCGCTCCGTAACGTTTTACCGCTTTTGCGTGATGAATAAATTCTTCTTCACCTTCTTTTAAACTAATGGAATTTACAACTGCTTTTCCTTGAACAACCTGTAATCCAGCTTCCAAAATTTCCCATTTGGAAGAATCTATCATAATCGGGATTCTCGCAATATCAGGTTCGGAAGC
>CAZHFE010000044.1:0-16534 GCA_964532055.1 uncultured Kaistella sp.
AACTCAGCATTATTCCTAAACCTGCCGCAGAAAGTATGAGTTCTAACATATTCTATATTACATTTAATGGCTGTAAATGTTTAACAAATATAATAAATTATCAATTTATCTTACAATCACTTATGCTTCATCACTCCACCACCTTAAAATCCAGTTGTTTAGCAATCAGATTTGCTTTCATTACTTTTATTTTTATGGTATCGCCGAGTTGGTAAGCGTTTCCTGTTCTTGCTCCGATGATGGTATGGTTTTTTGCATCGAGAGAATAAGAATCGTCCATTAAATCGCGGAGTTTTATCATTCCTTCCGCTCCGTTTTCGGGAATCTGAACCCAAAAACCATATTCGGAAACACCGGAAATTACACCTGTGAAAACTTCGCCAACATGCTTTTCCATAAATTTTACTTGCATAAATTTGATGCTGTCTCTTTCCGCATCTGCAGCTAATCTTTCTCTCGCCGAACAATGTTTGCAGCTATCTTCCAACTCGTCTTTGTTTGTAGATTTTCCGCCGTCTAAATAATGTTGTAAAAGACGATGTGCAATCAAATCCGGATAACGACGAATCGGCGAAGTAAAATGCGAATAATAATCAAAACCAAGTCCGTAATGTCCGATTGGTTCGGTAGAATAAATCGCTTTGCTCATACTTCGCATTGCGAGAGTTTCTATCATATTTTCTTCGGCTTTTCCTTTTACTTCTGTCAACAATTTGTTCATCGATTCTGTTGTGGTTTTGGAATTGGCAATGTTCATTTTGTAACCGAAAGTGTGAACAAATTCTTGCAACGCTTTTAGTTTTGTTGGATCGGGATCGTCGTGAATACGATAAATAAAGGTATTGTTTGTCGGTTGTCCGTTTTTCTTTAACGATATAAATTCCGAAACTTTTCTGTTTGCGAGAAGCATAAATTCCTCAATCAAATGATTAGAATCTTTGCTCATTTTAAAATAAACAACAATAGGATTGCTTTGCTCGTCGAGGTTGAAACGAACTTCGCTTCTGTCGAAAGTTATTGCTCCGTTTCTTATTCTTTCGGCTCTCATTATTTTTGCCAATTTATCCAAAACCAAAATTTCTTCCGTCAAATCGCCGTTTTGGGTTTCGATTCTTTCCTGCGCTTCTTCGTAGGTAAATCTTCTGTCGGAGTGAATGACGGTTCTTCCGAACCATTCTTTTTTCACTTCGGCTTTTTCGTTCAGCTCGAAAACTGCAGAAAAAGTGAATTTGTCTTCATTCGGACGAAGCGAACAAACGTCGTTGCTCAAAACTTCGGGTAACATCGGTACAACTCTGTCCACCAAATAAACCGAAGTTGCTCTTGCAAATGCTTCGTCATCGAGGATTGTTCCGGGTTTTACATAATGCGAAACGTCGGCAATATGAACGCCGATTTCCCAATTTCCGTTTTGCAGTTTTTGAATAGAAAGCGCATCGTCAAAATCTTTGGCATCTTTCGGGTCGATTGTAAAAGTGAGAACATTACGCATATCACGGCGTTTTGCAACTTCTTCATCATTAATTTTCCGGTCGATTTTTTCGGCATCATTTTCCACTTCCGGCGGAAAATTGTAAGGCAAATCGTATTCTGCGAGAATGGAATGGATTTCGGTTTCGTGTTCACCGGGAGTTCCCAAAACCTGAATAATTTCACCTTCCGGATTTTTGGATTCGCGTTTCCAGTCGGTCATTTTTACGATAACTTTGTCGCCGTTTTCTGCTCCGTTGATGTGCTGTTTCGGAATGAAAATATCCGTATTTATCGACTTTTTATCGAAAACCACAAATCCGAATTCCTTTTGCGGAATGTATTGGAAAGTCCCTACAAACGTATCTTTCGCACGTTCCAGAACTTCGACAACAGAACCTTCCAGTTTTTTGCCTTTGTGATGATACGTTACCACCAGAACTTTGTCGCCCTGCAAAGCGTCTTTCACATTTTTGGAATGAACGAAAATATCGTCTTCCACACCTTCCACTTTCACATAAGCGTTTCCTGCCTGATTGAAGTCGATAATTCCCGTTAAAGTGCCTTCGATTTTCAGATTGATAATGTATTTTCCTTTTTCTGTTTCTTTGATGCGTTCTTCTGCGAGAAGTTTGTGAAGCGACTGAATAACCTGTTCTCTCTGTCGCGGATTTTTATAATCTATTCCGTCTGCAATCTGTTTGTAATTGTAGATTTTAGAGGATTTCTGATTCATAAATCTTAGAATCAATCTTCCTATTTCTTTTAATTTATAGTCGTTTTTCTGACTGATGTATTTTTTCTTTTTCATTATATAATGAGCCACGAATGGCTGTGTTATTTATTTTAGGTAATTTTTTTTGCTTGACCTACCCATTTCGGGGCATTGTCAATAGTTTGTCTAAGTATTAAGTTAAATTGTGCTGAATGATGTTGGATATGCCGCATATTATACAACAAGATTTCGAGTAATGAATAATTTTTGTTTTCGTTGATCCAACGATTGGTCATTCTGTTTGATGTCAATTCTTTGATATGTTGGTTTGCCTTTTGTCGGCAATATTTCAAATAGTCAAGAACTTCTGTCTTTGTGTAGGTTCTGTTTGGTTTTTTACCCGATGGGTCAAATTCTGAAAAGTCAAAAGGTTCCGGTGGTTCAAATTCATTAGGTTTAGTCGATAAATAATAATCTGTCCAAAAAACGCAATGAAAAGAGAGATACCAAAAATTTAATTCTGTATCCCAATGCTCTTCAGGACACATATTAATTGCATTTTCGAGCATATCGAGACTTGCTCCAAACTGACTCCAAATTGCATCTGTTATTGATGGTGAAATTTCCATATTTTGCTTCATATCTTGTATGATATAAGATTTTCTAAATTTAATATTTCTATAAATCTTCAATAAAGATAAATTAAAAACAGCGGAGAAGCGAAATCTTTTATGTGAAATTATCTTTAAGATTCGGACAGAGAAGAATATCCGGAGAAGAAATCTTTTGCAAAGATACGGTTTTTGGGATTATTGGTTTTTTACCAATACAAAATAAAAAAGCTTACAGATTTGTAAGCCCAAAATTTTTATCAGCAATACGCAATTTTATCCACTCTGTTTTGGTGTCTTCCTCCTTCAAAATCGGTATTCAGAAATTTTTTCACAATTTCTAGAGCCAGTTCTTTCGCGATAAAACGAGCAGGGAGCGCAATCATATTCGCGTTGTTGTGCTGTTTTGAAAGTTCAGCCAGTTCCGGCATCCAGCATAATGCACAACGGATTTTCTGATGCTTATTTGCTGTAATCGCAACACCTTGTCCGCTTCCGCAAACCAGAATTCCCAATTCGTTTTCCCCGTTCTCAATGGAAGAAGCAGACGGATGCACAAAATCAGGATAATCTACGGAATCCGAAGAATGTGTCCCGAAATCTGTAATTTCATAGCGGTTTTTTAGTTGCTCTTTCAGGTATTCTTTCAACTCGAAACCGGCGTGATCGGAAGCGATGGCAAGTTTTTTCATTTTGAAAATTTAATAATGTTACAAATTTAAGATTTATGAAATTGATTCCGGAATTTTTTTAAAACGCCATTTCCACTTCCAGTTTTTCCGCCAGTAATTTAGAAACTTTCAGCTTAAGCGGTTCAATATCAATATTCTGCATCGCATCATTGGCAAAAGCATATAACAATAATGCTCTTGCTTCTTTCTCGGAAATTCCTCTTGCTCGAAGATAAAACATTGCATCTTGGTTAAGCTGACCGACTGTGCAACCGTGCGAACATTTCACGTCGTCGGCGAAAATTTCCAGCTGCGGTTTGGTGTCGATTGTCGCTCCTTCGTTCAGAAGAATATTGTTATTTTGCTGATAAGCATTGGTTTTTTGGGCGATTTTGTCTACGAAAATTTTTCCGTTGAAAACACCGTGTGATTTATCTTTGTAAATTCCTTTGTAATTCTGATAACTTTCGCAGTTCGGCGTGTTGTGATGAACCGCAGTATGGTGGTCAACAAGTTGCTCTTTCCCGATAATCGTAATACCGTTCATAAATGAGTTGATGTTTTCGCCGTTCTGAATGAAATCCAGATTGTTACGAACCAATTTTCCTCCGAAACTGAATGTATTCACGGTCGTCAAACTATCTCTTTCCTGTTTAGCAAAAGTGTGGTCAACAAGGTAAGAAGTGTCGCTGTCATTCTGTAATTTATGCCAATCTGCTTTCGCGTTTTTTCCGGTAAAAATTTCCGTTACGGAATTAGTAAACACAAAACTTTCATCAAAATTATGGTGGCTTTCGATGATTTCCACTTTCGCACCTTCTTCAGCAATCAGAAGATTTCTGGCGTTGTAAAAAGTGTTTTCTTCTTGATTTTGAGAAAGATAAAAAACGTGAATCGGTTTTTCGATGACAATGTTTTTAGGAACTTTCAAAAAGAATCCTTCATTGAAATAAGCAAGATTCAAGTTTGTGAAAGCTAAATCTTTGTTCGCAATCTTATTGAAATATTGATTGAAAGTTTCTTTTTTTGCTGAATCATTCAGAGCTTCATTCAAAGTCAAGAATTCTACATTTTCAATAGAAATGTTAGAATATTCTTTGTGAAGTTTTCCGTTGATGAAAACGATAAAATCGAAATGCTCCTCTCCCAAATGCAGTTTGTCCAACTGATTTTTGGTAATGTGATGCTCCGTTTTCGGAAAGAAATTGTAGGATTTTTGCGTAATTTCTTTTAGGTTGGTGTATTTGTATTCCTCGTCTTTTTTGGTCGGAAAACCGCCGTTGGCTTCAAGTTTTTGAAGTGCCGATTTTCTTTCCTCATTCAAAAAAGAATGACGAAGTGTTTCTAAAAACGTGGAATGGTTATTTATGATTTGTTCGTGTAAGCTCATTTTTTATTTATATCCAATTCAACTGATGTTTAGTTAGGTTGTTTTCCGTATTTCCTGTATTTATGGTAGTTGCAGGTTCAAACAACATTACTGAAACTTCGTTTTCTGCAACAGGCTTATGTTCTGTTCCTTTCGGAATAATTAAAAACTCGCCTTTGTTCAGTGTTACGGTTTTTTCCCGAAATTCGATTTTCAAAGTTCCATCTACAATAAAAAACATTTCATCTTCATTGTCGTGCTTATGCCAAACAAACTCACCTTTGAATTTTGCAAGTTTTACTTGTTGCCCGTTAAGCTCTCCTACAATTTTTGGTGACCAGTATTCCAAAAACAACTGGAATTTTTCAGACAAGTTAACTTTCTTCATTTACTTTGTTTCGTTTGTTCTTCTGAAAAGAATCTAAATTGTTAAGATTCCTGCAGAATGACAAAGTTGTTTTAAATATCTACAATATAGAATTAATTAAGAAGCCAATCGTAGCCTTTTTCCTCTAATTCCAAAGCAAGCGTTTTATCTCCTGTTTTGATGATTTTTCCGTCCGCCAAAACGTGAACGAAATCGGGCTGAATGTAGTTCAAAAGTCTTTGATAATGTGTAATCAGAAGAACGGCGTTTCCTTCGTTTTTGAAATGGTTTACACCATCGGAAACAATTCTCAGTGCGTCAATATCCAATCCAGAATCGGTTTCGTCCAAAATAGCGAGTTTAGGATTGAGCATCATCATTTGGAAAATTTCGTTTCGCTTCTTTTCTCCTCCAGAGAAACCTTCGTTCAAAGAACGAGAAAGGAAATCTTTTCTGATTCCTAATTTCTCAGAGTTTTCACGAATTAATCCCAACATTTCTTTCGCGCCCATTTCTTCCAATCCATTTGCTTTTCTTGTTTCATTAAGAGCGGCTTTGATGAAATTGGTAACGGTAACACCGGGAATTTCCACCGGATATTGGAAAGACATAAAAATTCCTTTGTGCGCTCTTTCTTCCGGAGCATCTTCGGAAATATTTTTCCCCTCAAAAAGGATTTCGCCCTCTGTAATTTCGTAATCTTCTTTCCCTGCAATCACCGATGAAAGCGTGGATTTTCCGGCTCCGTTCGGTCCCATTATGGCGTGAACTTCGCCCGGATTTATTTGTAGATTGATTCCTTTTAAAATTTCCGCGCCGTCTTCTATTTTAGCGTGTAGGTTTTTGATTTCTAACATTATATATGTTTAATATCTTATGTTTAATTTTTAAATTTTATCCAACCGAACCTTCAAGTGAAATTTCCAATAATTTCTGAGCTTCGATTGCAAATTCCATTGGAAGCTTATTCAGAACTTCTTTGCTGAAACCATTGACAATCAAAGCGATTGCTCTTTCGGTATCAATTCCTCTCTGGTTGCAGTAAAATATCTGGTCTTCCCCGATTTTGGAAGTTGTGGCTTCGTGTTCCAATTGTGCAGTCGGGTCTTTGATTTCGATATATGGAAACGTGTGCGCTCCGCATTCATTTCCCATTAACAGAGAGTCGCACTGCGAAAAATTCCTTGCTCCTTTTGCAGACGGCATTACTTTTACCAGACCACGATAGGAATTATTGGATTTTCCGGCAGAAATTCCTTTGGAAATAATTGTTGAGCGTGTATTTTTCCCGATGTGAATCATCTTCGTTCCCGTATCGGCGTATTGGTGCATATTGGTTACCGCAACCGAATAAAATTCTCCGATAGAATTATCGCCTTTCAGAATACAGGACGGATATTTCCACGTTACGGCAGAACCGGTTTCCACCTGCGTCCACGAGATTTTCGCGTTTTTCTCGCACATTCCTCTTTTCGTTACGAAATTGAAAACGCCTCCTTTTCCGTTTTCGTCGCCGGGATACCAGTTCTGAACGGTGGAATATTTGATTTCCGCATTGTCCATTGCAATCAGTTCCACAACGGCAGCGTGAAGCTGGTTTTCATCTCTCGACGGAGCGGTGCAGCCTTCCAGATAGGAAACATAGCTTCCTTCATCGGCAATCAGCAAAGTTCTTTCAAATTGTCCCGTCCCGGATTGATTGATTCGGAAATAGGTGGAAAGTTCCATAGGACATTTCACGCCTTTCGGAATGTAGCAGAAACTTCCGTCTGAAAACACTGCAGAATTAAGTGCCGCATAGAAATTATCGCCTCGCGGAACGACTTTCCCGATGTATTGTTTTACCAAATCAGGATGATTTTTTATCGCTTCCGAAATCGCACAAAAGATAATTCCTTTTTCCGCCAAAGTTTCCTGAAAAGTCGTCTTCACGGAAACGGAATCCATCACAATATCCACTGCAACACCGCTTAAACGCTTCTGCTCCTCGATATTGATTCCGAGTTTTTGAAAGGTTTTCAAAAGTTCGGAGTCAACTTCGTCCAGACTTGCGAGTTCCGGTTTTTTCTTTGGAGCGGCATAATATTTTATTGCCTGAAAATCAGGTTTTTCATATTTGATATTTGCCCAATCCGGCTCTTCCATTTTCTGCCAGATTCGGAACGATTCCAAACGCCATTCCGTCATCCATTCCGGCTCTTCTTTCTTTGCCGAAATTGCACGGATAATGTCTTCATTCAGTCCGGTCGGAAAATCTTCGTATTCGATTTCCGTTTCCCAGCCGAATTCGTATTTTTTATTTTCAAGGTCAACTTTTAAGTCTTCCTCCGTATATTTTGACATAATTTTTATAAACTAAAAGATTCTCCGCAACCGCAGGTTCTCGCTGCGTTAGGATTATTAAACACAAAACCTTTCCCGTTCAATCCTCCCGAAAATTCCAAAGTTGTACCAGCAAGATAAAGGATAGATTTTTTCTCGATAATTACTCTTACTCCGTTATCTTCAAAGATTTGGTCGGTTTCATTTTTTACATTATCAAACTTCAGAACATATTCCAAACCGGAGCAACCGCCGCTTTTTACGCCTACTCTTATATAATCTGTTTCAGGATTAAAGCCGTCTTCCTTCATTAGAATTCCGGCTTTTTCTTTTGCGTTGTCGCTAACTTTAATCATTGTTTTTATTTATAATGATTTTACCCTGCAAATTTACGATATAAATTCCGCAAACTCAAATTGATGGTTGTATATTTGTCTATAATTCGAATTGATGGAAAAATTTTAACTTTCACCAAAAACGAACATCAAACCCAAAACAATTTTCAATGAAGAAAATAGCAATTATTGCATTGGCAATTATGTCCCAAACTTTTTTTGCACAAAAGAGCAGGTTTATTTATCAAGTAACGATGAAACCGGATTCTACCAATTTAACCAACATCAAAACAGAAAATGCATATCTTGATACAGACGGTAAAAAATCTATATTTTATGCTGAAAATACGATGAAAAGAGATTCGCTTTTCGGGAGAATGCGGCAAACCGGAAGTTTTAATTTTGACAGAACTCAGATGGAAAGTTTGCGTTCTAACATTGATTTCATTATTGAAAAAGATTTTAAAACCGGAGCAAAGATTTTTAAATCAAGAATTGCAAGAGACCAATATTCTTATGATGAAGACCGAACTATGGAATGGAAAATTCTGCCCGAAACCGCAAAAATTGGAGATTACAAAACCCAAAAAGCGGAAACTAATTTTGGTGGAAGAACTTGGTACGCTTGGTTTACAATGGATGTTCCTTTTCAAGATGGACCATATAAATTTTCGGGACTTCCCGGATTAATCGTGAAAGCGGAAGATGCAAAAGGCGATTATTCCTTCGATTTAAAGGAAACAAAAAAAATACCTGAAACAGCAGATTTTCAGCAACGCGGTTCTGTCATCACGCTGAAAAGGGAAGATTATACAAAACAATGGGAAAAATATAGAAAAGACCCGGAAAGTTTTATGAATCAGGGACGAAATTTTGGCGGTGGAAACAGGGGTGGAAATTCCGGTGGATTTCAACCGAACCAGCAGCAAATGAAAGAAATGCGAGAAAGAATAAAAAAGGAAATCCAAAGCAGCAACAATCCGATTGAATTGAAATAAACAATCCGGTTCAGACAACGAACCGGATTTTTAAAAATTTATTATTAATTTTGCAGAAGCAATGTTAAAGTCATTAAAAATATTTTTAATTGTTTTCGGATTGGGAGTTTTCACATTCCCGAAACAGGTTTTTTTTGAACAACAAACAGAACAATGTTGTAATGAAAAGCCGAGTAATGAAGATTGCTGTAACTCTGAAAAAGCAAAATCTTGTCATTCCGAAAATCCCGACCAAAAAGACGATTGCAGAAGCAGCTGTAACAGTTGCCATTCTTGTTCCGTGCATTTTGTTTTAAATTACGTTTCTACCGAAGTTTATGATTTTCTAGAAAAGCCGTTTTTTTCTGAAAGACAAAATTTTAGCTACCAAAATTCTTTCTTTTCATCACAGATTCACAATATTTGGCAGCCGCCTAAAATAGGTTAATTCAACAACGAGAAAGCCAAAAGTATGTTCTTTTGGCAATATTTTATTTGAATTTAACCTATACAAAAATGAAAATTTTAATTAAAGGGCTGTTTATTTTCACGCTCATTATCAGCCAGAATATATTTGCACAAGACATTACCCAAATCTTCAAAGTAAAAGGAAATTGCGGAATGTGCAAAGACAGAATAGAAACCATTGCAAAAAACAACGGTGCTTCTTTTGCAAACTGGGTTTCAGAAAAGCAGGAACTTACCGTAAAATTCGATTCCTCAAAAAATATTGCAGACCAAATCCTGAAAAAAATCGCAGAAGCAGGACACGAAAACGAGAAATTTTCTGTTCCTAATGAGGTTTATCAAAAACTCCCTAGTTGTTGTCATTACGAAAGAGAACCCTCTTTTTTGAAAAAAGATGAAACAATTATGGAAGATAAAAAACAACTTCACGTAAAGGGAAATTGTGCTGAATGTAAAGAAAGGATAGAATCTACAGCCATAAAAAACGGAGCTACTTTCGCAGAATGGGACAAAGAAACCCAGATTCTTGCACTGATTGTTAATCCCGCCAAAACATCTACCGATGAAATTTTAAAGAAAATTGCAGAAGTAGGACACGACAATGAAAAGTTTAAAACCACCGATTCAACATACAAAAGTCTTCCCGGTTGTTGTTATTATGACCGAGAAAGCGATTTTCCAAAAGCGGGTGAAAAACTGAAATTAGAAAACGGACATGTTGCTGTTCCCAATATCATTATTTCTAAAACCCCCGAAAATCATGAAAAATCAATAGAAGAAGTAAAAGTTACCAAACTACAAGAAGCGACTTCATTAAACAAAAAAGAGGCGGGATTAACATTCAACATTAATGCTAAAGAATTGCTGAAAGCGGCGTGCTGCAACCTGTCTGAAAGTTTTGAAACCAACGCAACTGTAGATGTCTCTTTTTCTAATGCTGTAACCGGAACTAAGCAACTGAAAATGCTCGGTTTAGACCAAAAATATACGAGTTTGACCAAAGAACTTTTACCCGAAATTCGCGGATTGGCTTCTGCTTACGGACTGAATTTTATTCCGGGAAGATGGATTGGAGGAATTCAACTAACAAAAGGCGGAAGTACCGTAACCAACGGATACGAAAGTATTACGGGGCAAATCAATACCGAGCTATTAAAATTTAATGAAAAGCCGGAAACGGCAATCAATCTTTTCGGAGATTTAAACGGAAGATTTGAAGCGAATATTACCACAACCAATCAGGTTTCCGAACATTGGAATCAATCTATTCTTCTGCACGGTAACGGAACTTTCGTAAAAACGGACTCCAATAACGACGGCTTTCTCGACCAACCTACAGGAAACCAACTAAATGCAGCTTATCTTTTGAATTACAGCGATTTAGGATATTCCGGTGTTGCTTCGCATTTCGGGATTAATTATTTGAAAGATGAAAGATTTGGCGGACAAACCGATTTCGATAAAAAACTTCCGCAATCACAGCAATCACTTTACGGAGTGGGAATCGACATTTCCCGATTTCAGGTGTGGAACAAAACGGGATATATCTTTGAAGGAAAACCTTATCAAAGCATCGGTTTGATGAATCAGTTTACCTATCATCAACAGGATAGTTTTTTTGGTTTCAGAAATTATTTCGGTAAACAGAAAACTTTTTATTCAAATTTGATTTTTGAAAGCATTTTTGGGAATACCAATCATAAATACAAAACCGGAGCAAGTTTTTTGTATGACGATTTTGATGAAGATTATATTGGCCAAAATTTCAAAAGAACAGAAAACGTACCCGGACTTTTCTTTGAATATACTTTAACCGGAGCAAAATATACTTTAGTTGCAGGTGCAAGAACCGATTTTCATAATCTTGCAGGAACGCAGTTTTCACCAAGATTGAATTTTAAATACGACATTACTCCTAAAACGATTTTAAGATTATCTGCAGGAAGAGGTTTCAGAACTGCGAATATTTTTGCTGAAAACCAACATTATTTCGCTTCAAACCGTCAAATTGAAATTCTTGGAAATGGTGGGAATATTTATGGTTTAAAACCAGAAATTGCATGGAATTACGGAGCGAGTTTACAGCAAGAATTCAAACTGTTCAGCAGAAAAGCAACGCTAACTGCAGATTTTTTCAGAACAGATTTCCAGAATCAGGTTCTGGTAGATTTGGATATTTCTCCGCAGAAAATCGTTTTTTATAATCTCGCAGGAAAATCTTATGCTAATAGTTTTCAGACACAGATAGACTTCATTTCTGCAAAAAACATGGAAATAAGAATGGCATACAAGTTTTATGATGTGAATACTGATTATATCGACGGTTTCAAAAAAGTTCCGTTTATGGCAAAACACAGGGGGTTTTTCAACGCGGCTTATTCCACAACGAAAAATGATAAAGGCGGATTTTGGAGTTTGGATGCTACTTTGCAATGGGTAGGAAAACAGAGGATTCCCGATACTTCTGCAAATCCCGCATCGTTTCAATTGCCAGATTATTCCGATTCTTACTTTACTGTGAATGCACAAATTTCAAAAAACATTAATCAAAAATTTAGAGTATATTTAGGCGGTGAAAATCTAACGAGCCAAATTCAGAAAAATCCGATTATCGATGCCAAAAACCCTTTCGGAAATTATTTTGACGGCGGAATGATTTATGCACCAATAATGCCTATAAATATCTATACCGGAATTGATGTAAATTTTTAAACAAGAGAAGAAATGAAAAAATTGCCACTATTAATAATTGTTTCAGCCACTGTTTTGTGGTCGTGCGAAAAAAAGAATGTTGAGGAAAACGTTGCTGAAACCCAACAAGAAGAAACCTTACAAGCTGATTCATCGGGATTTGCAAAAATCCCTGTAACGGAAAAAAAGAGAGTTGTTGAAAGCGAAGTTCTCAATCCGAATTCTCAGGGAGCAAACAAACCAACAGTTGAAAATTCAAAAAACACAACAGGAAGACCCAAACTGAATCCTGCTCACGGAGAACCGTTTCACCGGTGCGAAATTCCAGTTGGTGCTCCTATTGACAGTCAGCCAGCTTCAACTCCTGCTCCGCAAGTGAATATGCAGCAAAATATGAGCGGAAATAATTTTAACACCAATCCTATTCCGGCAACTGCTCCGCGATCTGCTCCAAATTCAGGATCGAAACCGGCAGTAAATCCACCACATGGAGAACCGCATCATCGCTGCGATATTGAAGTAGGTGCTCCTTTAATTTAAGATAAAATAAATGCGGAACTTTACTGTTCCGCAATATTTTTGTTTAAAACCAATTATTAAACTTCTTCGTCAGATTCTATTGTGAAAGAACGCGACTTGAAGTCTTTATCATGTTTTTCAGAAATTACATCTTCACCTTTTTGGCTGATAATAAAATCTGATGATTCTTTGAACATTTCTTCAAAACTCTTGAAATCTTCTTTATAAAGATAGATTTTATGCTTCTCGAAAGTAGCTTCACCATTTTCCCCGAAGTTCTTTTTACTTTCGGTAATTGTCAGATAATAATCCCCCGCTTTCGTTTCGCGCACATCAAAGAAATATGTTCTTCTGCCTGCTTTCAACACCTTTGTGAAAATTTCGTTTTCGTGGCGTTCCTTGTAATCGCTCATTTGTAGATATTTTTTGAAATCTTATTAAACAAATATAAAAGATTTCTTTTAATTGCAAAATATTTCTTAAAAATTTCGGCAAAAATTTTTTTAAGCTGATTCAGTATTTGGTACCGGTGTGAGATTCAGTATTTTATCTGCTTTGTTTGCGGTAGATTCTCGGTGTGTAATGATGATTGAAGTACAATTTTGAATTTCGTTTTCAATGTTTTGCAAAATGTTTTCTTCGGTTTCGGTATCCAGAGCGGAAAGAGAATCATCGAAAATAAGAACTTTCGGTTCTTTGATTAATGCTCTTGCAATGGCAATTCTTTGTTTTTGTCCGCCAGAAAGCATCACTCCGCGTTCACCGACCAAAGTTTTGTAGCGGTCTTTGAATCCTATAATATTTTTGTGAACATCAGCTTTTTTAGCATATTCTTCAACCAATTTCAAATTAGGTTTATCAATTGTGAAACCGATATTGTTTTCAATAGTATCTGAAAAAAGAAAACTTTCTTGTGGAATATAACCGATATAATTTCTGTAATTTTCAAGGTTGTGTTCTTTCAGATTTTTTCCGTCAATCAAAATTTCTCCTTCAGTCGGGTCAATTAACCGGCACAGAAGCAATGCAATGGTAGATTTTCCGCTTCCGGTTTTTCCCATAATAGCGAGAGATTTTCCTGCTTCAATTTTAAAACTTAAGTTTTCAAGGGCTTTAATTCCGGTATTTGGATAAACGTAAGAAACATTGCGGAACTCAATGTCGCCTTTTATCGGATAACGCTCATTATTTTTGTTGATGATGTCGGTTTTCATATTGAGAAACTCGTTGATTCTTGCCATAGATGCTTCTGCTCTTTGATTGATAGAAGTTACCCAACCAACCATTGAAAAAGGCCAGATTAAAATGTTGATATACAGGAAGAAATCTGCGATTTTACCAACAGAAAGCTCATTCGCCAAATATTTTTGTCCGCCGACAAGAAGAATTACCACATTCAGAAGTCCGATAACAAAAAGGATAATTGTAAAGAAATATGCTTCGGTTTTTGCCAAATCAAGGGCTTTATCCTGATAATCTTTTACTTTGATTCCGTAGTTTTTTTCGATGTATTTTTCTTTAGCAAAGAATTTCACCACGCGGATTCCCGAGAAACTATCTTGCACAAAAGTAGAAATTGCCGATTGGCTTTTCTGCATTACTTTCGATTTTCTGTTGATGATGGAACTTACTTTATAAATAATGTAAGATAAAATTGGCAGCGGAAGTAACGACCAAATTGTCATCCAAAAATCGGTTTGCAGCATATAAATACTCGTGATGATGAGCAACACCAGCAAATTCGCCACATACATCACACCGGGACCGAGATACATTCTCACCGCAACCACATCTTCACTCAAACGGTTCATCAAATCGCCGATGGTGGTTTTTTTGAAATCCGTCAAAGACAATTCCTGATAATGTTTATAGATTTTATTTTTCAGTTCGTACTCTATTCTTCGCGAAGCAACAATAATGGTTTGTCTCATCATAAAGGTGAAGAATCCCGTTAATAGGGAAGAACCGACAACAATGGCAACATAAATCAGCACCTGTTTGTTGAAACCGAGATTTGCGGTATTTGAGATTTCATCTACCGATCTCCCCACAAACTGCACCTTATAAATATTGAAAAAATTACTCGCAATGATGAACAGAAATCCCCAAAACAAAAGCGTTTTGTGTTTCCAGAAATAAGGGTTTAAGGTTTTGAGAGCATTCATAAATCGTATGCAAAAATACGTCTTTTTTATATGGAAGACGAATGATAGGTTTCTAAAAATTTTAAAAATTCAACCCCAAAACTTCCAACTTCCAACTTCCAACTTTTTCCTTATCTTTGCGACCATAAAAGTTCTTTGAAATGTTAGGAAGAAGACAAATTCGTGAGAAAGTGGTGCAGTCGCTGTATTCTTATTACCAAAACCCAATTAAACACGATGTTTTGGAAAAAAATATGTTTACCGAAATCGATAAGATTTATCACTTGTACATTTATCAACTCAATTTCTTGGTAGCACTGAAAGAATTGGCAGAAAGACAGATAGAAATTGGGAAAAACAAATTTCTTAAAACAGAGCAGGAAATCAATCCTAATCAGAAATTTATCAACAATCAGGTTCTGAAAAAGTTAGAAGAAAATGATGAGCGCATTTCCTTTACCGAAAAACACAAAGAACTGACATGGGATTTGCACGATGATTTATTGGTAAAGACTTTCCAGAGAATGATTGCAGGAAAACGCTATCAGGATTTTATGAAAGAAAATGGATATTCTTTTGAAGAAGACCAAAAGTTTATCGGGAAATTGTTTTTAAGATATATTGCGGAGAACGAAGACTTTCACAGTTTTCTTGAGGAAAAAGAAATCAGTTGGAGTGATGATTTTCATATTTCTAATTCAATGATTCAGAAGACGATAGGTTTTTTAAAAGAAAACGAACCGAGTCATACACTGATAAAAACCATTAAAGATGAAGATGATTCAGCGTTTACAAAAAAACTCCTGAGAGAATCTCTCAATCATTGGGAAGAAACCGAGAAAAAACTCGAGGGAAGATTAGAAAACTGGGATTTGGAAAGGGTTTCTTTGATGGATAAGATTATCCTCATTGCCGCGATTTCAGAACTCGATTATTTTCCGATGAATCCGTCAAGAGTGATTATCAATGAATATATCGAGGTTTCAAAGGCATTTTCAACCGACCGTTCTAACATTTTTATCAACGGAATTTTAGATAAATATACCAAAGATTTAAACCGAAATTAATAATAGTTTTATGAAAAATTTATTGATACTACCACTTGTTGCAGCATTGAGCATGGTAAGCTGCAAAAAAGAACAGCAAGTGGAAAACAGTGAAATTACGACCGAAGAAACTCAGATTGCCGCTCCTGTTGCGCAAACTCCGGAGGAAATGATTAAGGAAGCGCAATCTAAACCACTCACAACTTTGGCATTTTCCGAATCTCATTTTGAATTCGGGAAAATCAAAAAAGGAGATCATGTTGAACATATTTATGAAGTAACCAACACCGGAACAAATCCTTTAATTATTTCTCAGGTAAAACCCGGTTGTGGCTGTACTGCACCAGATTATACAAAAACCCCGATTCTTCCGGGACAAAAAGGAAAAATTACTTTGAGGTTTGATTCCTCTAATTTCGACGGATTGGTCAACAAACAGGCAGAAGTTTTTGCCAATGTTGAAAAAGCACCGATTTTACTGACTTTTTCAGCAGACATTCAACCATAACATTAATTTAAAAAAAAGAAAAATGATAACAATATTTTTGCAAGCAGCCCCAGAAAGTTCTATGATGCCTACACTTTTGATGATGGGTGCAATGTTTGTCGGGTTTTATTTTCTGATGATTCGTCCGCAAATGAGAAAAGCAAAACAAGAAAAAAACTTTCAAGAATCTTTGAAAGTAGGAAGCAGAGTGGTAACAACTTCCGGATTGCACGGTAGAATCGCGCAAATTCAAGATGACGGAGTGGTGATAGAAACACTTTCCGGAAAACTGAAATTTGAGAAAGCAGCCATTTCCAGAGAATTTACCAGCCAAAGATTCCC
>CAZHFE010000045.1:0-16397 GCA_964532055.1 uncultured Kaistella sp.
TTCAACTTTCACCATCTCCCAATAATGATTTTGCTTTCAATATTTGTACTGTTATTCGTGCATTATTTCCAAATCCCGACCACATCAATAATAATTCACTTCAAAGATTTCAAATTGATTTTAATGCAATTCCGGTTGTTGGAGCAATTGAAACTACATCATTGATAAAAAACTTTATACGCGGAGGTATTGAGAAAAATGCAACTGATGAATGGTTTTTGCAGGACGGTCAAAAATTAGTTATCGGAAAATGGGTTGAATGGTCAGGAATTTCACTACCGAATAATCCCCAAAAAATAAATGAAAATAATATTGTGGAATTTGTACCCGATAATGTTTATCAGGTAAATGTAAATAGAAATTGCAATCCAACTATTTTAAAATTCCTCAATTCTATTGGTGGGTATCAATTCTATGTTTTTGATAAAACCGAAAAAAAGTCGAGCGTAAAACCATTAAAGACAATCCCAAATGTCAATCATCGGTTAAGGGTTGACAATTTCCGGAATTTAGGAAATGACTCAACAAAAGAAATAGAATTGACGGACAAAACACCATTTGAAATTCAAGAAGTAGTTATTGATCTGATTCAATCTACTGAAATTTTGCTTTACAATCCTAATGGCAATGATGATGATTCACGATGGGAAAGATTAGAACTAAAAAGCAATAATGCAGTAGAGAATAATTGGGACAGGATTTATGAAAATAAAATATCATTTTCATTTGGCAATCGGGTAAAGAGAAGATTATGATAACGGAAATTTGGGTTAAAGGAGAAAAATTAGATTTATATTCAGATGCGAATATAAAACACTCATTTCAGGTAAATGGATTTGCGGAAGTAAAAGACCGTCAAGCATCATTTACCAATTCTTTTTCTATTCCTAAAACACCTAACAATGTTTATATTTTCGGCGGTCTTGGAATATCTTCAGACGGTTCCAGAATCCCATACGAAAAACCGGAATGTAAAGTAAAAATTGACGGATTTGATTTAATCGTTAATGGTTGGTTGAATGTAACTGATAATAATGATTATGAATATAAAATTTTTATTTATTCGGGAATTATTGATTTTTTCAAAGCCATTGAAAACAAAAAAATAGGTGAAGATTTAGACTTGTCAGAAATTGACCACCAAAAGAGTTTATCAAGCGTTGTTGCTTCGTTTACCAATCCGAATTACAAATATTTAATTGCTGATTATTACGGCAAAACACACTACGGAAGTAATGTAATCAATATTGATTATTTAAGTCCAAGTGTGAAAGTTTCCTACTTGTGGAATAAAATTCACGAAAAATATAATTTCCCTTTCGAGGGTGCAGTTTTCAATACTGAAAAATTTAAGAATCTTTGGCTAACTTATCCCAAACCACCTGTTACTGGGGAACTTTTGCAGAAAATAGCAACAATTAATTTTGGAGGAACGACAGCAAGATTGGTTTTTAACCCGGTTCCAATAGGAGAAAATGAAACGTATCATTATTTTGTTTCAGTCGATTCCGATATAACAGAGGGTGAACTCATTAATTACGGTGAAGAACTTTCCCCTTTTCCGCTTCCTGGAAAATATAAGTTTGCTGAAAACGGAAGATACAAAATAACCATTAACGGTTATTTAGATGTAAAAAGTAATAATCTATTCCCTGCACCAAAATACACTACACTCATTAAGAATTGCAACGGTTGTCCGCCTATTATTGGTGTTCAATCGGGAATTTCAAAATTTAATTTAGTTGTAGATACCGAAGATAAATATTACATAAATCACAATATGTTTCAAAGTTTTTCCGCCGGAGATATAATAAACTTGGGGTTTTTCAATATTTTGGAGCAGTTCCAAAATGAGGGAAATGTTACGATGACAATCGAAAAAGAAGTTTCATCAACAATATCTTTTACCACCGAATTAAAAGATTTCTATATCAAAGATTTCGTAAAAGAGATATTGGTACAACTAGGTTTAACTCAATTCACCAATAACGAAAACAGTAAACTAAAATACAAAACAACTGATGAACGATTATTGACTGCTGAAGTAGTTGATTGGTCTGATAAATTTATTGAGCGGACAAATGAAAGTTATGTTTATGAAAGTTATGCTCAAAACAACATTTTTGCATATCAATATAATGACAAAGAATCCAATCACAACAACGGAACATTAGAAGTTCCCAATTTGAATTTACAAGACCAAAAAACAGTATTTACTTCAAAAACTTACAGCCCAGAATTAGAAGTTTCATTGTTCAATGTAGGAAGTAAACAAGAAATTACAAATTCTTTTAAAATGTACAATCGGGAAATTAAAAATAATGAAACCGATTATAAGCCCTTGGAAAAAAGATTTTTCTTTTTGAGAGAAAAAGAGATAAGCGGTAACGTAACTATTGGAAGTGAAATTCTTCAGGTGCAGCAAAATGTAAGTTCAATCCCTTTTGGAACATTTGAAGGTTTGTCGTGGAAATCTATACTTGCAGAAAATTACAGAGGTTTCAACATGATATTGAACCAAAGTAGAATGCATCAAATTTCTTTGAATTTATCACCGGTTGACTTATTCCATTTGAGTTTTGAAAAAAAATATTTCTTCAAACAGGAGCAACAAAATTATATTTTGGACAAGCTAAATTTTGATGAAGATAAAGCAACTGGAGAATTTGTAATGGTCAAAACAATATTTGACAATCACATTATAATTACTTGGGATAGCGGAACAACCGAAGAAAGAAGCGGAAACGCATTATTACAAACGGTTAAATTAAAAGATTTACTTCCACCATTAACCGAATTAAATACAACCTTTGAATGGGAAAAAGATACTGGAAGCGGTTTTGTTCCTTTAGGTGATGGAGTTTCCCCAAGAGATATTAATATTGGTTCAGGAGTTAATCTGATCCGTTTGAAAGGAATTTTAAATGATGAGGTTTATTACAGCAATGTTCTGAAATATGAAAAAGTTGGCGCAAATGGCATTATTTACATTGACAACGCCCAAGATTTAGGGCGAGGGGTTTTTAAATATAAACTTCACGTTGAAGAAGCTCCTTTTGTTGGTTATGGCGGTATAATAGCGAATCGTTCAGATTTTAATGTTAAACAAACAAGAATACTGATGTATAATGCATTTATTCCCGATTTAAACATACCTAACGTAGCATTGACAAACAGCAAAGTTAATCCGGTAAATATTCCGATAGGTGTGTACAATTGTGAAATTCATGTTACTTCTGTAATTGATGAATTTGATGATGGAAATATTAACGGAGATGTCTATTATAGCACTTCACCAAGTATTGATGACAGTATTACAGGTGTATATTTTTATAGAAATTACCCTGAACCTCCAATTTAATTTATATCAAAAATGAATAAAAACATAGATTTAGGAAGTTTCCAATGGGACACTAAAAAAATAACCGATAACATCGCTTCAAATCGTATTGAAATGATGAGATTGGCTGATGTGTTGAAAGATACTAAAAAAGGATTGACGGAAACAAGAAATGAGATAGATCTTTATGATTCAAAAATAGAATCTCAAAACAAGGCACAGGAGCGCCTAAAAAAACAATTACAGCAAGGTTATATCACACAGGAAAAATATAACTCTGAAATTTCAAAAAGTGATGTTGTCATTGAAGATTTTAAGAGGTCGCAAAATAATCTCGCAAAAACACAATATGATTATATCAAAATCATTACCGAAACCGAAAATAAAACAAAAGAATTACGACAAGATAATGCCGAATTAAACAAATTAATTGCAGCGGGAAGAACTGAATTATCAGGTCTTGAAGGTGTTTATCGAAATACCAATACCGAAATGAATGCCTATAAGATTGAAGCTAAAAATATGGGAATTCAGCTTGAAAAATTAAGACAAGAAGGAAAAGAAAATACAGATGAATACAAAGCATTAGCAGTGCAATTTGCAGAAACTTCTGCAAAGGGCAATGGGATGAATGATGTCTTCAAGAAAGTTGACAAATCTGTTGGGGATAATACGAGAACCGTAGGAGACTACAAAGACCAAATAAAAAGTGCTGCATCTGAAATCACACTTGGTCTTAATCAGATGGCAAATGGTAATATCATTGGAGGATTGAGAACAATTCAAACCGGAATAGGCGGAATAACTGTCAATTTAAAAGCACTTTGGGTTTCAATGTTATCAAATCCTATTACCGCATTATTAGTTGGTTTTACTGCATTGGCTTCTGGAATCGCTTTAGGAGTTAAAGAAATATTTGATTATAACAAGTCCATAAAAGAAAACATTGCATTAGTTGAAAATCTTACCGGAACTACCGGACAATTAGCAGATGACATTAGATTGAGAGCATCTGCAATGTCTGAAACTTTTGGAGATGAATTTAATGAGATCGTAAAAACCGCCAATGTACTTTCAAAGCAATTAGGAATTTCTTTTGATGAAGCATTTAATAAAATTGAAGAGGGTTATATTCGTGGGGCAAATGCTAATGGGGATTTTCTTGAAAGATTAAGAGAATATGCCCCATTGCTTGAAAAGTATGGTTTTGATATTAATGAGATTATTGCACTACAGGTACAAGCACAACAACAGGGAATTTTTAATGATAAATTTGAAGATTCATTAAAAGAAGCAGGACTATCATTAGAAGAATTTACAAAAACACAATCTGATGTTTTAACTTCAGCATTCGGTAAAGAGTTTTCTGACAAAATTTCACAGGGAATAAATTCAGGAGCATTATCAGTTAAAGATGCATTATTGTTAATGAGTAATGAGGCGCAAAAACGAGGTCTTTCAGTTCAACAATGGGGGATTTTAACTGCTGATGTTTTTAAAGAAGCTGGTGAAGATGCAGGAGGTGCAAAAGTAGTATTAGATAATGTGTATGATGCTCTCGTAAAATCAAAAGAACCTTTGACTGAACTGCAACAATTGACAGGTGATTTAAGTCAAGCCAATTATGAATTAGCAAAAGCAAAAGATGAAGCATTAAAATCTGATACCATTTTGAAATTTACCAAAGAGATGGAAATTTTATGGGTAAAATCTCAAATTGTATGGTATGGAATTGTTGATGCTATTATTGAAGCGGTTAAATGGTTTGGTAGCATAACAGGTTATTCAGAAATTCTAGGCGAAACTTGGGACGAAGTTGTAAATTACGCTACAACATGGTGGAATGCAATTCAGAATATTGTAGATGTTTTTAATGATTTATTTGATGCATTGGGATTGAATAACGATGAAACAAAATCAATTACAAAATCATTTTTCCAGTTTATCAATCCGCTTAATCAAGTTAAAATGTTAATTATAGTATTATCATGGTTAATTAAAGGTTTTTCAAATTTCATAGAACAAAATCGAGTTAATATTAGTGCATTTGCAATTACTGCAAAAAATGTATTGGGGCAGGTTTATGATGCTGCTATGTCTTTTAAAAATCTAGATTTTTCTGAAGGATTAGAAAAACTGAAAAATATATCCTTTTCAAAAGAATTTACCAATGCAAGAAAAGAAGCAGAAAAAATTGTTGCATTAAATAAATCAAAAAAATTAGAAGAGCAATCTGTCGAAAAAGCAGAGAAAGAACTTAACTCCGGCAAAACTCAGGCGCAAAAAGATGCAGAAGCAAAAGCAGCGGAAGAAGCTCGAAAGAAAGCGGAAGCAGCGAATAAACAAGCGGAAACTAAAAGAATTGCTGATGCAAAAAAAGCAGCAGAAGAAGCAAAAAAACTTTTGGAAGCAGAACATAAACGGTCTTTAGAAATTGCAAAGGAAAAAGCTAACCAACAAGCGGATATAGCGAAAACCGAACTTGCAGAATATATTGCTGTTAATGCAGAAAAACTTAAAGATGAAAAGAGGTTAACTGCTGAAAAAGTTCGTTTGCAAAAAGAATATTATGATGAGGTTCAGAAAAAACAGCAAGACTTAAATTCACTTGAAGAAAATTCAAAAATATTTGCTATTCAGCAAAAGATTGATGAGATAAATGCTAAAAAAAATCTGAATCAAAATGACTTAAATGAAAGAAAGAATCTTGAATCTGAAATTGAAAACATTAAAAAAGAATATGATGTTAAAGATATTGAAATTCAAAATCAGACAAATGAAAAGAAAAAGGAAATTGATAAAAATTTTAAAGAACAAAACTTAGAAGATGAAAAACTCCGGAAAGCAATAAAATATCAGCAGGATTTAATTGACCTTGAAGAACGTAGTGCTTCGGAATATGAAGTAAAAAAAGAAATATCTACACAGCAAAGGGAACAAGATTTGGCTGAATTAGAAAATCAGAGAGTTGAAAATCTCATTTCGCTTGATAATTACGAAGCACAGAAAAAATTGATTGAAGATATTTACCGACAAACAAACAAAAAACTTAACCAAGAAGTCGAAATATCAAAACGCTCTGATGCAGCCAATACATTTGGTCAGGTAAGTCAATTACTCGGTCAAGAAACAACTGTTGGAAAAGCTGCTGCAATTGCTGAAGTTGGCATGAACGGTATCAATGCGGTTCAGAATGCTTACACAACCGCACAAAAATCACCGATAACAACTTTCTTTCCAGGCTATCCTATTGTTCAAGCAGGACTTGCAGCAGCTTTTTCTGCAAAACAAGCTGCAAAAATTGCAGGATTTGAAGACGGAGGTATTGTTGCAGATGGTTTTCCAATTATACGTGCTAATGGAGATAACAGACTTATCACAGCAAAAACAGGTGAAGTAATTTTAAATGAAAGACAACAAGAAGCATTAGGTGGTGCTTCAATATTTAAAATGATTGGAGTTCCCGGCTTTTCAAATGGTGGTGTAGTAGGAATACCATCAAGTAATATTTCAACGGTGCAAAATTCAATAAATGTTAATCAGGATTATTCCATAATGGCTTCCGTAATTTCAAATGCAGTAATGGAGGGTGCAGCAATAGGTACACATTCCGGAAGTCAATCAGGAATTTCTGATTTATCGCAAAACAAAAATATTGCAACTGGAGCAAATTTTTAATAATGAGTTTACTTGAAAAAATAAATAGATTGAAAGAAAGTATCGGAAATGAAGAAAATCCCGACACAGTAAAATTGCTCAAAGCGGTAGCATGTGGAATGACAAATTACCATCTTGGGTTGAAAAATGATACTGCAAAAGAACGATATGAAAAATATTGTTCTGGGTGTGAATACAATGCGGAAGAACCAATCAAAAGTATGCAAGTTGAAGATTCCGCTATTCCTGAAATATCGAACAAGATTTGCACCCATTGCGGAGGTTGTGTTTTGAGTTATAAGTTACGGCAGTCAGTAAAAAAATGTGAATTTTGGAAATGAAAGTAAAAGAAGCTATTGATAAGAATTTGGAACTTTTCTATAAGTTGGATAAAGTCGGTGTAAAAAATATTGCGACTGCAATCGATTATGCTACTATTTATGATGACTACAAAAAGCAAAATCATATAGGTAGCGAATCGGAAAGAAAAAAAACCGTAGCAACACGATTTAAAGTTTCAGTTTCTTCTGTTGAAAAAGCAATTTGCTTGATGGGAAAAATTTTGTAAAGTTATTTGCAATTTAATCTATATTCATAATCTATTCTTGAATAAGTATTTGTACTTGGAATCATGTGAGCATTTTCACTTCCATTTCGCTTAACTCGCCCATTATCATTACAGTTTGTAGATGAATCTGCTTCCTCGCTTCCTTTTTTTTCCCATTCAGAAGCTGAAATAAGATTTTGAGTATCTACATCATAAACGCCTGTCCTTTCCCATCTTTGAGAATTGCAATTACAGCTATTGTCCCTACTACAAGATGAAAGTAATAAAACGGCAATTAAAAAAAATAAGTTTCTCATGTTTAAAAGTTTTTATAATTACAAGCCACTGATACCATGCTTCAATAGTTTTTTATAAAGGTGGTATTCCTCCATTCGGTGTTCATCAAATCCCTTTTTTTCTACAGGAATTTCCCCTTTTACATTACACCACTCCAAATATTCTTCATATTCTTTGTCATCAACTATTTTTTTTTCGTGGTCGATGATGTATTTGTTCCGCAGAATTTCACCATCTGAAAATGCTTTTTTGTGTTCAGCATTTCTCTTTTGAACGGACCTTGAAACGCCCCGAACAAATAAAATAAATCCTAAAACTACCAAAATAACTGCTAAAAACATTTTTCAATTCATTAAAATTATTACGAAAACATCTGAATACCCCATAAATAAAAGGATTAAAGACAATTACACCCGTAATATGTTAAAGCAAATATACTTCTTTTTATTAAAACCTTTGTAATGAAGAAGTTATTTTTTTTCAATGACACACGAAATCAACATTTACGGCGATATTGTTCCTTTCAAATGGTTTAAAGACGGCTCTGAATTTGACCGTGCAGACCTCAATAATTTGATTGATGCTTTGAACTTGCAAGAGGGCGATGAGTTGATTTACAATCTCAACACTTTCGGAGGTTGTACCACAACCGCTTTTGCAATGTACAACAAACTCAAAAGAGTGCAAAAAGAAAAGAATATCACGCTCACTTCAAGAGCAGATGGGTATTGTGCTTCTTCCGGTGTAATTCTTCTTTTGGCAGCGGATAAAAAAATAGGTAGCAAATATTTGAAACCTTTCGTACACAACGCTTGGACTTTTGCAATGGGCGACAAAAACGAAATGCAAAAAGTTTATGAAGATTTGGCTGTTGTAGATAATGCTATTGCTGAATTATATGCAGAAGAAACTTCTATTGAAAAAGACACCGCTTTGCAATTAATGAACGAAAGCAGAGAATTAACGGTTGATGAATGTTTGAAATATGGTTTTTACACCGAGTTAGAAAACGTGAAAGTTGTTGAAACGGAAGATGTTTTTAATTCTCTCAAAATTCAAAATTCAATAAAAAGACAAAATTTTAATAACGATATGACAGAAAAAAACGAAGCCAAAAAAAAGGATTTGTGGAAACAAATTGAAAACTTTTTTAAAGGCACAAAAAACAAAATCGTTTTCACGGCTGAAAACTTTGAACTTGATTTTTATGAATTAGGTGATGAAGATATTCCGGCTATTGGTGATAAAGCGAAGTATGACGGCAAACCTGCCGGAGAAAGCAACGATGGAGAGTATGTAATGGCATCAGGTGAAACTTACAAATTTACCGGTGAAGAATTGACTGAAATTGTTCCTAAAGAGGAAGAAACATCAGAAGTAGAAGATTTGAAATCTGAAAATGCCGATATGAAAACAGAAATTGCAAATCTCAAAACCAAAATTTCCGGACTAGAAAATAAAATTACTGATGCTACGGCAATCATTGAAAACTTCAAATCACTTGAATCTGAAGATGAAGATGAAGGAAAAGGTGAGAGAAATCCAAAGGAAAAAAACACAAAAAGAAATCTATTTAAAAATTTAAAATAATTATGGCGATTACAACAAATTTCGCAAGTGCAATAACTGCTTTGGTAACAAGTCTTACGAGTGCTGAAAAGCTGAATTTCTCGGAGGCACTTTTTACCAAGTCGGTTGAAACGAGCGATATTACAAAAGACCACACTGTTTTAACAGGTGTAAGACATGGAAATTTAGTCCCGATTATTGATAATCAGCCGGACTATGAAAGTTTCCCATTCTCAAATGCAGGTGCTTGTGCTATTCCTGAATGCGATTTGGCACATAAGTATTCAACGAACAAGTGGGAACTTGGTTTAATTGAATGTAAAGTACCAATCTGTTTGCGAACTTTCAATGATGACTTCCTAAAATTCTGGAATCAGTATAAAATGGTTCAGACAGATGGAGCGAAAAACGAAAGCGAGTATATGGAATCTGCATTGATTCAATTCTTGGCAGACCAATTCAAAACCAATCATATTGCTGCACAATGGAGAGGTGCATATTTTGGCGATAAGGCTTCTGAATCAAGTTTGTTTAATGGTATTAATGGGTTCTTTACCCAAATGGAAGCAAACACAAGTCAAAAAGTTACCATTGCGAAAAATTCAGGCGCAAATTATGGTTTGCAAAAAATGACAGGAGCGGAAATTTACGAAACCCTGAAAGAAATGTACATTGCTTATGCTGACCAATCATGGCAGTCTGACCAACCTTTGGAATTCAGAATGACCGAAAGAAATGCCAAAGCATTGGCTACCTATTATACATTCCTTGATGACAAAAAATGTTGTGATGGTGTTCAGGTTTTAGACCCTAAAAATGTGTCAAATGCTCCTTACGCTTATCAAAGACTGGTATTTCACGATATACCGATTAGAGTTATGTCAGTTTGGGACGAAATCATTAACAAGACTTCTGAACTGAACGCAGGTTGGGTTGCAAAAGCAATGGCAAATCCTAACGGAAAAAGAACGAATCCTAACAGAATTGTTTTGACTTACAAAAACAATTTGATTTTAGGAACGCAGGAAACTTCAAACCTTAATTTCTTTGACATTTGGCACTCGAAAGATGATGACAAAATCTATATGAAAGGAGGTTCATATTTCGGTGCTTCAGTTCCACAAAAAACTGATTACATTCTTGGAATTTAAAAAGGGCGGAGCAATCCGCCTTTAATTAACTAATAAAAATTAAAATATGGCAACAAGTGCAATATGTGCAGAATTACAAGACGGTTACGATTTAAGTTGTACCCGAAATTTTACGAAAGGATATTTTCAGGAAGCCGTTATCATCAATTTCAATGATATTGATAGAGTAGGTTCTGTTTTAGGAAGCATTACCGGAGTTTCTTGTGATTACACCGTGCAAATGCTACTGAAAGAGAGCAAAAAAGGTGTGAGAATTAAACTTCCAGATAATGGTAGTTTGATTAAAGGATTTTTCGATAAAAAAACAAGCGATAAGGGAATTGTAGAATATCTACACAAACTCCAAATTTTGGCAATGGGGGTTGATATGGCTACTAAATGTAAACTTGACAAACTCGACCACGGATTATATGTTGTGGCTTTACAGGCAAAAGACGGTACTGTTGAGATTTACGGTTGGCAAAACGGAATTTCAACAGGTGATTACACTTACGATATTGTCGAGGGTGGTGGTGGAACTATTATTCCGTTGCAATCAAAAGAAACAGAAGCGGAAACTACATTGCCTTTGGTTTACAAACCTCAATCAGGTGGCGATGCAACGGCTGATTTCGATTCATTATTTGAAAATAATAGCGACTAATGACAATTGAAGATTTAATCATTGCCGGAAAAGACAAGGTAAGAAGCGATAAAAAACTTTTGGCTGCATATATCGAAATATTCAGCAAAGTTTTTGGCAGGAAACCCGATTGTGCAGGTTGCACTTTCAATTACGACTGGGAGCGATTAATAATTACAAAAACAACAAATATACAAGTTATGTCAGATAAAACATTTCAATTAAAAGACCCAAATGAAATCTACACCTATCACGTGATAGATGAGGGTTCAGATATTCAGAGACCAGTAAGAACTTACGGCTATTTAATGTCTGAAGAATTTGCAGAGAAATATCTCACAACAGGTAGCGAAGAAATCATTGAGAAAAGAAAGCAAGAATTTAAGATTTTGCCGGAAAAATCCAACGCAGAATCAGGTTTATCAGCTAAAACCGTTGCTGAATTGAAAGCTATCGCAATAGAAAAAGAATATCCGGAAACCGAATGGAAATCTTTGAAAAAATATGATTTGATTGCTTACCTCGAAACGAAAGCAATTGAAACGGCAGAAAATAACGATTAACCTATATTCCCTTTGAAATGAGTGGATCAGGAAATAGAAAGAATAAATCCCTACGTGCAACAAATTTAGAGTTGCATAGTAGGGATACTTCTGTTTCTGCCGATGACAGAAAAATTTATCTTCGCGATACCGATAATTTATATCCTCTTAGATTAGAAAAAGTAATCAATAATTCACCGACCGGAAAACGTTGCTCAAATTTAATGGCAAAATATATTTTCGGAAAAGGGGTGGATAAAGACTCAAATATTTCTGTAAACAAAAGAGGTGAGAAGTTAAACCAAATCGCAAAACAAGCAGCATTTTCAATTTCAAAACAAGGCGGGGTATTTTTTAAAGTCAACTATTTGTTAGATGTAGAAAAATCTGTTTCAGTATTTAATTTCAAAAAAAATATTTCAGTTTTAGATTATGTCCCAATGGCAAAATCTAAAGAAGATGATGATGGCTTTCCAGGCAAATTTTATCATTTGGATATTGAAGAAGGTAAAAATGTTTTCAAATCCACCAATAAAAATTCCAAATGGTATTATCCGTACAATTCAGATAAAAAGGTAATTCTCAAACAAATGCGGAATGATTGCAAATTAAAAGGAATCAAAACACCAACAATTCCGCAATTAATTCAAAATTATCGAGGGCAAGTTTATTATCTCAATCTAACACCGGAATATCATTACGCACTTCCAAATTGGGATTCCGTATATGATAATATGGATTCTGAATATAGAATTTCGAGATACATAAATACACAAACTCGCAATGGTTGGCTTGGAAAAACGGTCATTCTAAAATTTGATGATGATGAGGAAGAAGATAAACGAAGCGAAAATTCTTTTAATGAAAATATAAAAGAAAATTTAGGCGCGGAGAATTCAGCAGATGTTTTGGTAATTGACGTACCTATTAATGCTGTTGACGATGTCAATAAAGCATTTAAAGTTGACCAACTAAAACCACAATACGATGATAAATTATTTGATGTTACCATTAAAAATTTGAAGCAGAGTATTTCGGGAGCATTCAATAATGTTCCGGAAATATTAATTTCCGCAGGTAGCGGTGCTTTGTTCGGTCCTAATAGTGAAACTTATATTGAAGCGAAAAAATTTTATTGGGAGCAATGCGAATGGGAAAGATTGGATTTAGAAGAAGCTTTAACGGAACTTTTAGGAATTGATGTTTCATTTTTAAGTTTAATCTGATGGATTTCGGGAAATACATTTTACAGAGCGATTTTAATTGCGTTGGATTAGTTGCAAAACATTGTGATTTGCAGAAAATGCACATTGCGATTGAGGAATCGAAAACATTCGACATCATTCCGTTGTTTTGCTTTGATTTTTTCAATGATGTTTTAGAAAATTGGGATATTCCTGCAGAAATTCCGAATCCTGATTTTATTGATGAAGAAACAACGCTTGAAATTCCTGGAACAATCCCAAATCCTGATTATATTCAACAATATGAAGATTTAATTAATGGAGGAAATTATGTCGGTTGCAACGAAAAGCAACAGCGAAATTTAGGATTGAAAAGAGTTTGGGTTTATTACGCTTATGCTCGTTATATGCTTATAAATCAATTCAATGACACGGCAAACGGAACGGTTCAGAAGCAAAATGATTTTTCAATACCTACTCCCTTGAAAGAAGTTACGGCATTTTCAAATAAATATCGTGCAATGGGAAAAGAAGCGTACGAAAGTGTTCTTGATTATTTGTGCCAAAATAAAGACCTTTTTCCAAAATTCGATGATTGCAATTGCAAATTGAAGTGCGGTTGTTCCGGCAAATGTTCATGCGGAAAAACGAAAAAATTATCAGGTTTTAAATTTTCAACAGTTAGGAAATGAATTTTGAAAGTTACAGCACTAAAAAATTTAAAATCAGTATAGATTATTTTTTGAGAATCTTTCAGGTTCTGAAAAATAGAGACGGAAGTCTAAAACTTAGAAATGTTTTAAATAGTGAAATTTTGTTTGACAAATTAAATCCTGAAACAATTTTAATTAACGGAAATGCAATGACTTCAATTGATGAGTTGCAAAATGTTGTTTTTAATTCCAGTTGTATCTGTGATGATGATATAATGCCGGAAGAAAATAAAATTTTTGACTTAACATTTGATGAAACTTTTGAATAATGAGCCAAAGTACAATAACAGATAAGAGTTTAGTAATTCGTAATGAAACGGATAAATTCGCCAACACTCGTGGGCGAGTTGCAGATGTTATTGATGATATTAACGAAACAAAAGCGAATAAAATAGATGTTGCAAATTCAATCAATAATGTAAATGTTAGAATTGATGGAGTTGAAAATGTCAATTCTTCTCAAAATTCCCAGATAACAGCATTGCATAATTACAATGCAGAACAAGATATTGAAATAAATAAAAAAATTGAGGAAGTAGTCGGCGGTTATGGAGTTAATGTAGATAATACCAATCCTAAAAAACCGATTGTTTCTTTTGATGAAGATGCTTTACCAATTCCAGACCTTTCAAATTACGCACTAAAAGACGGTTCAAATGCTGCTGATACATGGCAAAATGCTTCTATTGGATTAGTCCATAACCCTACAATAGAGGGAAAAACATTAGTTAAAGCAGGTGAAGATGATATTACAGTGCCATTGAAAGATGCAACTTTCGGTACTGCTTCGGGAATTATTGAAAGTAATACTGATGTTCCTGAAGATGAAAAATGGTTTCACAAAATAAAAATGCTTCGAAATAATTCCGATGGATTTTTCACCGAAATAGCAACATCAATCACAGGTGATGTTGGAATGTATTACCGAAGAATGATGGACGGAACGCTCTCCGGTTGGATAAAATTAATAGATAGTAATTCTTTCGGTTACGGTGGAGAATCGCAAATCCCATACACCAACTCCACATCAGGCGGCTTCTCATATTCAAATAAAGTAATAGCAGGAGCTACAACGGGCGGATTGGCTCATGGTTACATAATAACATCACATGTGAACGGCAAAAGTGCAGGTTTGCGAGGTGATAGATTTTCTATTGACTATAACCATTCCGGCGTTTCGCATGGTTTGAATTTAAACTATGATATAACAGGAGCAGTAGATGGCGCAACGTATACGGCTGTATTTCGTGCGAAAAACGGCACTGTCGCTTATTTAGATGACATTTCTTCTGAAATAAAAGATATAAGTGCTAATTATACAATACTTGAATCAGACCGTGGCAAAACATTGCGAATACTTGCAAATGTGATAATCACAATGCCAACTGGATTGAGTGCGAATTTTGAGTTATTTTTTATTGTACAAGGAAATTTTACTGCAACATTTCAAAATGGTAGCGGATTTACTGCTTATGCACCGGGCGGGATGCTCCTAAAACAAGGATTGACCGCAATGTTTAAAAGAACCACGAATTCAACAGGAATATTAACTGGAAATTTAGTATCAGCATAAAATGAGCAACGCAATAAAAAGACAGATATTTTCGAATCACAGAGCGATGAATTATCGCCCTTTAATTCTTCGTATCAAAACAGATGTTGCGACTTCTGCTAATGAATACGATTTCCAATTAAATATTACATCAAGTAACATCTGTCTTATTGATTGGGGCGATGGAAATACAACCAGTATTATAAGCGGGAATATTTATCATACGTATGATTCAAAAGGGGAATATATTGTGAAAGTATATGGTGGAGCGTTCAGCACATATAACTACACCGGAAGTGGCGGTGGTGATGGTGCAGCAGGATTGTGGACAAAAAAAATAATAGAAATCTTGCAGTGGGGAAATTATGGTTACGGTATTGCAAATGCTCTTGAAGGAATGTTAGATGGAGCGATTAACTTAGAAGCAATTGCTAATGATTGTGATATTATCAATCAATATGTAACAAGTGCTATATATGCTTTCAGAAGATGTCTGAAACTTCCTGAACTTCCTGCAACATTTACTTTGCCTAATCTGATAAATGGGAGTGGTGCTTTCGCAAATTGTCCCTTAATATCTGCTTTACCAAGCGGAATGACTTTATCTAATTTGCAGAATGGAACTTTGATATTTTACAAAACAAAAATAAGCACTTTACCTATTGGGATTACTACAAATAGTTTGAATAATGCAAATAGTATGTTTGAACAAGCAACATTATTCAATTCAGATATTTCAAGTTGGAATGTAAGCAACGTAACCACCATGCAGCGTATGCTTCAGAATTGCACCGCTTTTAATCAGAACATTTCCTCTTGGAATGTAAGCAACGTAACCACCATGCAAGCAATGTTTCAGACTTGCACCGCTTTCAATCAGGATATTTCAAGTTGGAATGTAAGCAACGTAACCACCATGCAAGCAATGTTTCAGAATTGCACCTCTTTCAATCAGGATATTTCAAGTTGGAATTTTAATAAAAACGTGATTTTGCAAGATTTCATGGCAGGGAAAACTTCTGCCAATTATTCGGCTGTTTATTACTCCAATTTTCTAAACAAATTAGCAACCTGTGTTATTGGAGTTGGTAGAACACAAACGAATAAAAACCTCAATATGGGGACGATAAAATATGATTCAAGCGGAGCATCAGCAAGAGCAGCATTGGTTGCAGACGGTTGGATAATAACTGACGGCGGTTTGTAATTAGATTTAAAAATTA
>CAZHFE010000046.1:0-16342 GCA_964532055.1 uncultured Kaistella sp.
GGTTTCTATGAGAGGTTCGTCAAACGTGAAATTCCTCATCAACGGAAAACCTTCTTCACTTCTCGGAATTGATGACGGTGCAAATGCGCTGCAAAGTATTCCTGCGGATCAAATTGAAAAAATTGAAGTCATCACGAATCCGTCTTCAAAATTTGAAGCGAGCGGAACTGCCGGAATCCTGAATATTATTCTGAAAAAAACAAAGAAAGTAGGATTCAACGGAAGTGTTGTTGGAAATATAGGATATTTGCCAAGAACATCGCTCAACGTCAATCTCAGCTGGAGAAAAGGAAATCTCACATGGTTTCTTAATGGTGGTGGTGGTTACAACAAATCTGAAAGAACCAATACCAATGATGTTTGGTACAAAAACGTAACAGTTAAAGGAAGTCCAACAGAAATTTACCAAAACGCCATCAACAAAAACGAAAGCAACAATTACAACGCTTCTATGGGATTTGTTTATGATTTTTCTGACAGAACTTCTATCAACGCTTCGGGAACGATAAGACATTTTGATGAAGAATCTACCGGAAACATTGATTATACTTATATTCTTCTGAATCAGCCATCTTATTTTAACCAAAGAATTACAACAGGTAAAAACAATAATCTTGCTTTGCAGGGAGATTTCGGTTTAGATCATAAATTTGATGACAACGGACAGAATTTGGCGGCTTCTTTTAGTATTCAGAGAAACAAAGGTACTAACACTTCTGATATTATGGAAACCAACAGCGGCGTTTTTGCGCTGAATGACATTACCAATATGAAACAAGTGAGAAAATCAGTCATCGGAAAACTCGATTATGAATTGCCGATTGGCGAAAATTCTAAATTAGAAGCAGGTTACCGCCTCGATTTTAATCATAATAATTATGACAACGATGTTCTGGAAAGTACCGCTCTGAATCCGGGTTATGTACAACTGCCGAAATTTACCAATCTTACCGATTATAAAGAAACCTTTAACTCATTCTATGCACAGTTCAAAAGCAGAATCGGAAATTTCGGTTATCAAATTGGTTTGAGAGATGAGATTTCCAACGTAAAAGTAGATTATACCAATCTTGCAGGAGATGCCATTAAAAAGGATAAAAGCTACAACAATCTTTTCCCGAGTGTATATTTAAGTTACGAAATCGCGAAAGACAACCAGTTTTTGCTGAATTATTCCCGAAGAATAGACCGACCTCGTTCGTGGTTTTTGGTTCCTTATTTTTCTTTGACAGATAATCAGAATTTGTTTTTGGGGAATGTTGACCTTAATCCTGCTTATGTTGATTCTTACGAATTCGGGTACAGTATTTCTAAGAAGAAATTTACCATAAATCCTACGCTTTATTACCGTCATAAAACAGACGACGCCAAAACAGTGAATTACAGATTAGACGAAAGAGAAAATATTTTCTATTCGCAGCCATTCAATTTCGGAACTGATGACCGTTACGGTTTGGATTTGAATTTCAGTGCAGATCCTTTACCTTGGCTGAAACTAATGGGAAGCATCGATTTATTCGGCTACAAAACCACCGGAATCTACACCTATGAAGCCATAGACAACAATGGAAATCTCGCAACAAGAATTATCAATAAAAGCGGCGACGGTTTTTCTACAAGAATGCGTCTTAATACTACTTTCAGAATCGACAAAACTTTCAGCGTACAGTTACAAGGTTTCTACAGAGGCGGACAAACAACTGCATCTGACAAACAGAACGCAATGTATGCGCTGAATCTGGGTGCTTCTAAAACCATCTGGAACGGCGACGGAACTTTGTCATTCAACATTCAGGATATTTTCAATACAAGAGGAAGAAGATTTGAAACTTTCAGTGAAGATTTTGAAAGAAAATCCTTTATGCAATGGCAACCGAGACAGTTTTCGCTTTCTTTGACTTACCGTTTCAAACAAGGGGAAAAAGTAGAACAGCCGAAGAAAAAGAAAGACATCAACAGCAACTCGTCCGGTGATGACGACCAACAACCGCCGATGTAAAATCTTACTGTTTTCATTTACAAAAAATCAGCATCAAAATATTAATGCTGATTTTTTTTTCTATAAAATTCTTACAACTTTCTGCGTTTCAGTTCTTTTGCAATCAATCCCAATTCGCGACCGGTTTGTCCCGCAACAGAAGTATTTTCCTGCGCTCTTCTCGTGAGATACGGCACTACATCTTTTACCGGACCATAAGGTAAATATTTACATACATTGTATTTTCTGAAACCGAGATTATAAGTAATGTTATCGCTCATTCCGTACAATTGCCCGAAATAAATCTGCGGATAATCATTTGGTAAACCCATTGCCCCCATTTTATTCATCACCAATTCGGTTGACTTCTCATTATGTGTCCCGAAAAATGCAGAAACTTTATCAAGATTATTCAAAACAAAATCTATTGCGGCGTTGTAATTAATATCAGATGCTTCTTTTGTGGGTTGTATCGGATCTGGATAATTCATTTCTTCCGCACGTTTCCGCTCTTTTTCCATATAAGCACCGCGAACAAATTTGTAACCCAGAAAATAGTTTTTCTCTTTTGCACGTTTCAAATCTTCGGCAAGATATTCTAAACGACCCGTTCTGTACATTTGCACGGTGTTCCAAACAATCGCTTTTTCCTTGTTAAATTTTTCCATCATTTGATTGACCAGATTATCGGTTGCATCTTGCATCCATGTTTCTTCGGCATCAATCATCAAAACCACATTTCTCTCAAAAGCCATTTTGCAAACCTCTTCATAGCGATTGACAACTCGTTGCCATTCTTCCTTTTCAGATTTGGTGAGTTCTACATTTTTACCTACTTCTTCATAAATTTCTATTCTGCCGAAACCGGTCGGTTTGAATACCACAAAAGGAATTGCAGGATTTCCTTCGGCAAATTTGATGTTCTGCTTGATTTCTTCGCACGTATCGTCAAAAATTTTTTCTTCAGCTTTACCTTCAATCGCATAATCAAAAATACTCCCGATATGGTGTTTAAACATTTGCTTTACCACTTTCATGCTTTCTTCGCGGGTTTCGCCGCCGCAAAATATTTCAAACAATGTATTTTTTACAATTCTGGGAACAATGGGGAAATTGTGGTGTATGGTAAAATTCACCGCAGCAATTCCGATTTTTGTAGCGAAAGGATTTTCAATAGCTTTAAACATCCAATACGCTTTTCGGAGCTGGGAATCGGTGCGGTCTGCAAATGCAATTTGGGTATTTTCAAAAATGCTCATAACAAAGGTTTATCAGAATTACAAATGTAGCAATACCTTATGAATTAAAGAAAATATTCATCATGGATTTATTGCAATGATTTTATTTAAAAATTTAAAGTTTATTTTTGTGAAAAATTACCAGAATGATTTTGTTTGCCAATCAGGATTTCTCATCGCTAAATAGTTTTTTGGAAACACAGAATCCAACAAAAATTTTTATTCTGGTTGATGAAAACACTCATGAACATTGCCTCCCAAAACTATTACCAAATCTGGAAACCGATATTCCTTTTGAAATCATCGAAATAGAATCCGGCGAAGAAAACAAAACGATAGAAAACGCAATTCAACTCTGGGAAATTTTATCGGGATTTGAAGCCAACCGAAAATCATTAATCATTAATCTCGGAGGTGGCGTAATTACAGATTTGGGCGGGTTTGTTGCTTCTACCTACAAAAGAGGTGTATCATTTATCAACATTCCCACTACTCTTTTGGGAATGTGTGATGCGTCAATTGGCGGAAAAACAGGAATCGACCATCAATCGCTGAAAAACATTATCGGAACTTTTGCAGAGCCGGAACATATTTTCATTTATCCCGATTTTTTGAGTACGCTACCTTTTACGGAATTGAGAAGCGGTTTTGCCGAAATGCTGAAACACGGTTTAATTGCTGATAAAAAACATTGGGAAGATTTAATTTCTATTGAAGAATTATCTGCAGGTAAAATTTTTCCGTACATCGAAACTTCAATGAAGATTAAGCAGAATGTGGTGGAAAAAGATTTTAAAGAACAGAATATCCGAAAAACGCTGAATTTCGGGCATACTTTTGGTCATGCTTTTGAAACGCTTTTCTTGCAAAAAGGGAAACCTATTCTACACGGTGAAGCGGTTGCAATGGGAATGATTGTTGAAACGTATCTTAGTTTTTCGGAAATTTTAATCCCAGAAAATACCGCACTCGAAATCATTAACAATATCCGAAGATATTATCCTCACATTTCCATCAATGGTTTTTCTGATGATGAAATACTTTCGTTGATGATGAATGACAAAAAAAACAGTTCGGGAAAAATTAATTTTTCCCTGCTTAAAAACATCGGCGAAAGTGTGTATGATTTCACAATATCTGCCGAAAATATTATTTCAGGTTTAGAATTTTACCGGAGTTTGAACTAGTGAATTTAATTGAATAAATCTACTTCTTCACCTTTTTCAACAGGATATTCTTCCGTAAAACAACCGAAACAGTGATTAGAACTCCCCAGAATTTCTTTTAGATTTTCCATATTTAAAAATTCCAGAGAATCGACGCCAAGATATTTGCGAAGTTCTTCCACCGACATATTTGCAGAAATCAAATCGTCTTTTGATGGTGTATCAATTCCCAGAAAACACGGTGCAATAATCTGCGGTGAAACACTTCGGAAATGAATTTCTTTTACTCCCGCATCTTTCAGAATTTTCACCAAACGTTTTGAAGTCGTACCGCGTACAATTGAATCGTCGATGATGACTACTTTTTTATCTTTGATTTCGGAAATAATGGGATTCAGTTTCAGATTTACGATTCTTTCCCTCATTTCTTGACTCGGAACAATGAAACTTCTTCCGATATATCGATTTTTAATCAGTACGGGACGAAACGGAATTCCCGATGCTTTGGAAAAACCAATTGCCGCCGGAACTCCGGAATCCGGAACACCAATCACCAAATCGGCTTCTACTGGTGCTTGTTCCCAAATTTTTTCTCCTGATTTTTCTCGAATTTCGTGAACATTGATTCCCTCTAAAGTAGAATCGGGACGTGCAAAATAAATATATTCAAAGGCGCAGATTCTTCTTTCGCAATCCTCTTTTACCAGAAAACTTTGCAATCCTTTTTCATTATCGGAAGTGTAAACAATTTCTCCGGGAAGAATATCACGAATATATTGTGCACCAACTGCATCTAATGCAACCGATTCTGAAGCGACTACAAAAGTTCTTTCGTCAATTGCACCCAAAACCAGTGGACGAATTCCATGAAAATCACGAAACGCAAAGAATTTATTTCTCGTCATTCCAACCACAGAATATGCACCTTCAATTTTTTCCATTGTGGCTTTAATTGCTCCGCGAAGTCCCAAATCAAGATTTTTCTGAATTAATCGCAGAATCACTTCAGAATCTGATGTCGCTTTGAACATTACACCTTCTGCTTCCAATTCTTGTTTCAGTTGTTTTGCATTGGTGAGATTTCCGTTGTGTGCGATGGAAAGGATAATTTGATCCCATTCGTTTTTGGCAAAAAACGGCTGGAAATTATATTTCTTTTTATCACCTGCTGTGGTATATCTTGTATGTCCGATTGCCGAATTTCCCATGAAAGTTTCCGGTTCTCGAATATCTTTATAAACGTCTAAAACCAAACCTTCATCTTTGATATTGAAAATTTTCCCATTGTTCATCACGGAAATTCCGCATGCTTCTTGTCCGCGATGCTGCAACGCAAAAAGTCCGAACTGCGAAAGTGAAAACGTATCCAAATCATTATCAGAATACAGCCCGAAAATCCCGCATTCTTCGGCAGGTGAATCGAAAATGTCTTCGGTTTTCAGAAGATTTCTTCCGTAGATTTCATTTTTAAAACCATTCAAATAATCTTCTTTGAAATTTTGTAAATCTTTCATTTTTTACTTTTTCTGAAAATTATTTTTTCAAAACTTTTTTCAATCGTTCATAAATCTCCACATACGCTTCGGTTACTTCTCCCAAATCTCTTCTGAAACGGTCTTTGTCGAGTTTTTTCAAAGTATCTTTATCCCACAATCTGCAAGTATCTGGTGAGATTTCATCGGCAAGGATAATTTTTCCGTCGGAAGTTTTTCCCAATTCAATTTTGAAATCGACCAAAATGATATTCATTTTATCGAATAATTCTTTTAACGCTTCATTGATATCATCGGCAAGTTCATACATTTCATCGAGTTCTTCGTATGTTGCTGCACCCAGAAAAACTGCGTGATGATCATTAATCAGCGGATCTCCCAATTCATCTTTTTTGTAACAAATATCGAAAATAGTTACCGGTGATTTGATGCCCTCTTCAACGCCTAATCTTTGTGCCATACTTCCTGCGGAATAGTTGCGAACCACCACTTCCAAAGGAATTATGGAAACTTTTCTGACGAGTTGTTCGCGTTCATCAATCTGTTTGATGAAATGAGTTTCGATTCCTTTTTCTTTCAGATATTCGAAAATCAGCGTGGTAATGGCGTTGTTCATTTCGCCTTTTCTATCGACTTGTCCGCGTTTTTGGGCATTAAAAGCGGTAGCATCGTCTTTGAAACGAACGATGACTTCTTCGGGATTTCCGGTGAGAAAAATCTGTTTTGCTTTGCCTTCATAAAGCATTTCTTTTTTTTCCATTTTTACTTTTTATTTTTTAGATTTTATTTTTTTAGATAACGCTCCCCATACTTTTTTCATTTTTTTCTACACAGATATTCTTACTACGGAACAACCTTTTTTAAATTTTTGCCAAAATTCCCGTTACCACCGCAATTCCGAAACTTAGCAAAGTTCCGATTAAAACATATTCCGTAAGTTTTCTTTGTCTTGCCTGTGCCAAATCGCTGAACCTGAAAACCGATTTCGCGGCAATCATAAATCCTACACCTTCCCAATGATTGACGTAAATAAATACAAAAACTAAGAGTCGTTCTAAAATCCCGATGTATTTTCCTGCGTTTTGCAGAGATTCTGTTTGCAGAGAGGTTTTATCAGGAGTTTCAGGAATCCTGCCAGAAATCAGTATTTTTACGATAACAGAGGCGGGAACGGTTACAAATACCAATCCTGCAAAAAATTTCAAAACTTCGGTAGTACAATATTTTTTAATATTGAAATCAGGCATTAATACAATGCAAAGTCCTATTATGACAGCGATATGCAGAAACTGGTCGATAAAAAACCAAATCCTTTTGGTATCGGGTTTTTGAAATTCAAGTTTGGCAAAGTCAATTAAAAAATGAGTAATGGCAATAATTACCGCAATCCACCAGTAATCAAAATTCCATAAAAAAAGCATTGCCAAAACAAAATGAATGAGCGTATGAAAATACAGGTATTTGCTTTTTGCTTTTTTCCGCTCTTTATCTTCAACCCACGAATCCGGCTGGAAAATAAAATCCCCGAAAAGATGTGCCAATATGAGTTGAGCGAAAATCATTTTACAAAGCGGTTATTTTTTTTCTGAAATAATGATCGGTTTCGATAATCAGGTCAAAATTCGACCGTTTAATTCTCTGGCTTATGGAGGACTGCGTGATATTCATCTTTTTCGCGAGTTCTTCCTGCGTGATTTTGCGATTCGTCATCATTTCGTACACCACTTCCGAAACTACGGAAGTCCAACCGTCAAAACTGAGAACCGCCCATTTGAAAACCATATTCAAATCTTTGTTGATACCTGAATCGGGAGTTTGTATGGCAAAATTGCGGTTATCGGATTTTATTTCGTTCAGCAATCTTCCGGAATTCACATAAGCCGTTCCGTTCGATTCCGTTATTTTTTCGGAGGAAAACTGCTCATCTCCGATTCCTATTGCCAATCTTACGTCCAGATTTTCGGTTTTTTTGATGAGTGCCTTAATGCACAAAGCAATCCAGAACACCTCATCAATGCTTGTTTTCATCTGGAATTCGTCGCCTCTGTATATTTCCCAGTTCTTCGGTGTTTTACCGAGAGTTTCGAACAGCAATTTCAGAGACGGCATCCATTCTTCGGAAGCACTCTGTTGTGAATTGATAATATCTCCGGTAATAACTCCAATCATATTATTAGCATATTGACTTATAATTTACAAATATAAGCAAAATTCCTAATAAATTAAAATTATAAGCAAAAAAACTTATAAATAATGATTATAAGAGATTTGACTTATAATTATTTAAAATACTCCACTCCGTTCTTAAAAATATTATGGTAATTCGCGGTCGGAATATTCTTTATCAAACCTTCTGCAAAACGTTCTGGATGTCCCATTCTTCCAAATATTTTTCCGCAAGAACTTGTAATTCCTTCAATTCCGAAAAGCGATTGATTCGGATTGAAAGGCATTCCGTGCGCAATATTTCCGTCAAAATCTACATATTGAGTAGCGATTTGTCCGTTTTTGTAAAGTTCCGTCAAAACTTCTTCTGAAGCCATAAAACGTCCTTCTCCATGCGAAATCGGAATGGTGTAGATTTCATTTTTCATTTCTTTCAGCCAAGGCGAATCATCGTTGGTGACTTTCACGTTTACCATTTGCGAAATGTGTCTTCCAATCGCGTTATGAGCCAGAGTCGGGGAACTTTCTTCCAAATTGCGAATTTCTCCAAAAGGTAACAATCCCGATTTTATCAATGCCTGAAAACCGTTACAAATCCCAAGAATCATTCCATCTCGTTCCAATAATCCATGAACTGCAGATTTCATTTTTTCGTTTTTCAGGACGTTTACGATAAATTTTGCACTTCCGTCCGGTTCATCTCCCGCAGAAAATCCGCCTGAAAAAACCAAAATCTGAGATTGCTCAATTTCTTTTACCCACGCTTCAATACTTTCGTCTAATAATTGGTGATTCAGATTCAATAAAGGTAAACTTGAAACTTCTGCTCCTTCTTTTCTAAAAGCATTTTGCGTTTCGTATTCGCAGTTCGTTCCCGGAAATACGGGTGCAAAAACTCGTGGTTTTGCGATAGTATGTTTCTTAATAATAATATTTCTCGGATTTACTGAATTTAAAGATTCATCAATTGAAATTTCAATTTTTTCCGGTTCTTGTGTTGGAAACAATTTTGAGAAAGTTTCAGTAAAAGCAGATTGTAATTGGTTTATAGTTGATGGTTGATGGTTGATGGTTAAAATATCATTTGAAACTACTTCACCAATTTTCTTCAATAAAGGATGCGATAATTCTTCAACAGATTCGATAATCAATCCACCAATATTTTTTTCTAGAACTTGATTTTCGTCTAAATTTACCGTTGCTCCTAAACCATTTCCAAAACTCATTTTTGCTAAAGCAACTGCAACTCCACCGTCTTTTATGGTTTTTACAGAAACAATTGTTCTTAATAAAATTCCATCATGAATGTATTCGTAAACGTCTTTTAAAGCATCATAATTTGGAAGTCCGTTTTCATCGGATTGATTATAAAAATGATATAAATGATTTCCTGCCAATTTAAATTCAGGCGAAATAATGTGACGTTTCACACCATTTGCGCAAGCAAAAGAAATTAAAGTTGGAGGAACATTAATATTCTGAAATGTTCCACTCATAGAGTCTTTTCCTCCAATTGCTGCCAATCCCAAATTCATTTGAGCATTGTACGCTCCTAATAAAGAAGCCATTGGTTTTCCCCATTTTTCAGGCTGATTTCCTAGTTTTTCGAAATATTCTTGAAAGCTTAAACGGATTTTTTTGTAATCTCCACCCATTGCAACAATCTTTGAAACGCTTTCTACCACAGCATTTGCAGCTCCAATCATCGAATTCTGACTCGAAACATCTGCATCAAATCCCCAACTCGCCAACGAAACAGTTTCTACATCCGAAGCGTTAAGAACAGGAAGCGTTTGTACCGAACCTTCCATTTCTGTTAATTGATATTTTCCACCTAAAGGCATTGCAACTGTTGTCCCTCCAACCGAAGAATCGAACATTTCCAGCAATCCTTTTTGAGAAGCTACATTTTTATCGGAAAGGATTTTCAGGAAGTTTTCCTCATTAAATTCCGGCGTGTTTTTCTCTACTGATTTTAAATGAGAAACTTCAACATTCTGAGATTTTGAGCAACCGTTAGAATCTAAAAACTCTCGGCTCAAATCCACAATTTTATCACCTTTCCAGAACATTTGCATCCTTCCGGAATCGGTAACTTTTGCTACCTCAACGGCTTTAATATTTTCTTTTTCGCAAAATTTGATGAATTTCTCTTTGTCTTTTGCTTCAATCACAACCGCCATTCTTTCCTGAGATTCAGAAATCGCAAGTTCAGTTCCGTTAAGGCCTTCATATTTTAAAGGTAAAATATCCAGATTAATTTCCAAAGAATCGGCAATTTCGCCAATCGCGACAGAAACTCCTCCTGCTCCAAAATCGTTGGATTTTTTAATTAAAGTGGTTACTTCAGGGTTTCGGAACAAACGTTGGATTTTACGTTCTTCAACTGCATTTCCTTTCTGAACTTCCGTTGAAAGTGTATGAATAGATGTCTCATCCTGCTCTCTTGAGCTTCCTGTTGCTCCTCCTACACCATCACGTCCTGTTGCTCCACCTAATAAAATTACGATATCGCCTTCTTGTGGTTTTTCACGTTTTACCCACGATTTTGGAACAGCTCCAACAACGAAACCAACTTCCATTCTTTTCGCTTTGTAGCCTTCGTGATAGATTTCGTTCACTAAAGTTGTTGCCAAACCGATTTGATTTCCATAAGAAGAATACCCGTTGGCAGCTTGTTTTGTGATAGTTCTTTGAGGTAATTTACCTGGAATTGTGTCCGAAATTGGCTCTAAAACATTTCCAGCACCCGTTAAACGCATCGCTTGATACACAAATGCTCTTCCTGACAAAGGATCACGAACTGCTCCGCCTAAACATGTTGAAGCACCGCCAAAAGGTTCTATTTCAGTTGGGTGATTGTGGGTTTCATTTTTGAAAAGCAAATACCAAGGTTCTTTCTTCCCATCGTATTCTGCTTGGATTTCGATTGTACAAGCATTGATTTCATCCGAAACGACAAGATTTTCCAAGTTTCCGGTTTTATGAAAATATCGTGCTGCAACGGTTGCCAAATCCATCATTGAAATTGGTTTTTCTTCACGACCTAAGAATTTTCTTTTCTCTAAGTAATCATTAAAAATAGACTCTAAAGTAGATTTGAATTGACCTTTAAATTCAATTTCTGTAAGTTCGGTTTCAAACGTTGTATGACGACAATGATCGCTCCAATACGTATCTAAAACTTTCAGCTCGGTTTCGGTTGGATTTCTTTTTTCAGATTTAAAATGCTGTTGAATAAATTCTAAATCGTCTAATCCAAAAGCAAAACCTTGATTTTCGTAAAAATCTTTCAATTCCTCTTTTGAAAAATCATTGAAGCCATTATAGGTGATAACAGATTTCGGTTCGTTTTCCGCCGGAATTTCTAATTTTGAAAGATCTTTTTCTTTAGATTCTACTTTATTAATCAATAAATCTTTTATCTTAATTAAATCAACATCGTTGATTCCGCTAAGTTCAATCAGTTTTCCACTTCGAACAGTCACATTGCCATTTTGCGTGAGTAAAGCGATGCATTGCTCAGCTGAATCTGCTCTTTGATCATATTGACCCGGAAGAAATTCGGTAGCGAAAAAGATATTTTGTACAGGATTTTCTTCATGCAAAATATCAGTTACGGGATCAACAAAAGTTGAGTTTACAACTTTAGAAAACTCGTTTTGTTCTAATCCGAAAATATCATAAATATTATATACTTTAACGTTTCCAACAGTTGGAACAACGCTTTTAATTTCATTTAAAATTTTTGGACTTTCTACATCGAACAATCCTTTCTTTTCTACGAAAATTCTTTTTTTCATTTTTTATTAGATATTAGATGCCAGATATCGGATGCTAGAAAAAAGATTTTAAAATCTCATTCCAAGCTCCAATCCTAACTTCTACTTATTAAAAAATGCAGCCGACAAAGGCTGCATATAAATTATACTTTTAAATCCGCTTCAAGACCAATCAATTCCGAATATTTGCCGGTAATTGGTCTTGCTTCGTTTTGGATAAATTCTTCCGTTTGAATCGGCGCAAATCCGATGAAGTTTTTAGGGTCGAGAACTTCTGCAATTTTGGATTTGTCCATTTTCAAAGTATCGTCGTTCATTATTCTTTCAATCAGATCATTTTCTTTTCCTTCCATTTTCACTTTTTTGGAAGCTTCCATTGAATGAACCCGGATAATTTCGTGAATTTCCTGACGATCTCCGCCTGCTTTTACCTCCTCCATGATAATGTATTCTGTTGCCATAAATGGAAGCTCCTCCATAATATGTTTGTGGATTCGGTTTTCGTAAACCACAAGTCCCTCCATAATATTATTCCAAATCAACAAAATAGCATCAATTGATAAAAACGCTTGAGGAATCGTTAATCTTTTATTTGCAGAATCATCCAAAGTACGTTCAAACCATTGCGTTGAAGCCACCATTGCAGAACTGGAAGAAAGCGACATCACATATTTTGCCAATGCTCCAATTCTTTCTGAACGCATCGGATTTCTTTTATATGCCATTGCAGAGGAGCCGATTTGGCTTTTTTCGAAAGGCTCTTCGATTTCTTTCAAATTTTGAAGTAAACGTAAATCGTTTGTGAATTTATGCGCAGATTGAGCAATATTTGATAGCAAAGCTACTACTTTTGCATCAATTTTTCTATCATACGTTTGCCCGGAAACTCCGAAAACTTTCTCAAATCCGAATCTTCGAGACAATTCTTTATCCAAATGTTTTACCTTGGAATAATCTCCGTTGAACAATTCCAAGAAACTTGCTGCGGTTCCCGTAGTTCCTTTCACTCCACGGAATCGTAATGTTTCTAAGAAAAATTCCAATTCTTCAAAATCAAGGATTAAGGATTGCAACCACAATGTTGCTCTTTTTCCAACAGTCGTTAATTGTGCCGGCTGAAAATGTGTAAATCCTAAAGTTGGTAAATCTTTGTATTTAATAGCGAAATCGGATAGTTTTTTGATGACATTTACCAATTGTTTTCTCAATAGTAAAAGTCCATCTCGAATCTGAATCAAATCCGTATTATCTCCCACAAAAGCCGAAGTTGCTCCCAGATGAATAATTCCTTTTGCTAATGGCGCCACATCTCCATACGTATGAACATGCGCCATTACATCATGACGGAATTTTTTCTCATAAGCTGCAGCAACATCAAAATCGATATTTTCAGCTTGATCTTTCAATTGATTAATTTGCTCCTCGGTGATTTCTAAGCCCAAATCTTTTTCGATTTCAGCCAATGCGATCCATAATTTTCTCCAGGTCCTAAACTTGTTGTTCGGCGAAAAATTATACAGCATTTCCTCACTTGAGTAACGGTCTTCAAGAGGATTTTTGTAAGAATTCATTTTTACTTTTTACTTTTTTAGATGCACAAATTTACGGAAATGATGTGAATAAGGAAAGTAAGAAAAATCAATTTTTATTGTTCTTTTGTCTTGAAACAAAAGAACCAAAAATTCAAGACTTGGAAACTCAGCTAAAATTTTAAACAATTTTCTAAAATTTCCAAAACTCGGGCGGAAACATAAATTGGTTGACTAATAAAAATTTTCGCCGCCACTCAAACATGGAAATTTCTTAACGAAAATCCCTTAAAATTTCTTAACGCCTCCGTTTCCGAAGTCATATTCAAATATCAAGAATTATTTTTCATTTCTTGTTGCCTTTATTCAGAATGGTTTTTTTCTAATTTATAAGTTTTCTTCGTCCCTTCATACATCTCATACTGCAAAAACCTTGTTTCTAATTTTCCATTGAAGAGTTTTATTTTTCTTGACGGTCGCAAACCGATTTTCTTGACAGCTTCCAAATCGGAAGAAATCAGCCACGCCAAAGTATTGGGATAATTTTGCTTGAACGTATCGCCGATTTTCTTGTAAAAATCTTCCTGATTAATAGAAATTCTCTCATCATACGGCGGATTGAACACCATTAAAAGCGGGAACAATTCTTTTTTGCTTTCAAAGAAATTTTGTTTTCTTACTTCAATAAGGTCTTCCATTTCAACGGATTCTATATTGGTTTTCGCAACCGAAAGCATTTTATTATCAATATCGAAACCTACGATTTTTCCCTCAAATTCTTTAACTCTATCGATACGGAATTCTTTTATTTTTCTGAATAATTCCTCATCATAATTTTTCCAATTCTGAAATCCAAATCTCTTTCTGAAAATCTGCGCAGGCAAATCCAAAGCAATCATTCCTGCTTCTATCAGGAGCGTTCCGCTTCCGCACATCGGGTCGAGAAAATTTCCTTTTCCGTCCCAACCTGCAATCTGCAACATTCCGCTTGCTAAAACTTCGTTAATCGGTGCTTCTCCTGCTTCTTTTCTGTACCCTCTTTTATAGAGCGGTTCTCCCGACGAATCCAAAGAAATCGTAACCAACTCTCTGTCGATATGAAGATGAAATTTGATGTCGGGATTTTTCGTATCAATATCGGGACGATTTTTAAATTTCTCCTGAAAACGGTCAACAATCGCGTCTTTCATTTTCAAAGTCATAAAACGGGAATGTGTGAATCTTTCGGAATGTACCGTTGCGTCAATTGCAAAACGCTGGTTCACTTTCAGAAAATCTTCCCAAGGAAAACGGTACAGTTTTTCGTAAAATTTATCTTCGTTAAATGCTTTAAATTCTGTTATCGGAACGAGAATTTTCAGCGCCGTTCTAGCCGAATAATTGATTTTATACAAAAATCCCAAATCACCTTCACAATTTACCGCACGGTTTTTAATTTCAACATTTTTTCCACCCAATTTTTTGATTTCATTGGCGAGGATTTCTTCCAGTCCGAAGAACGTTTTTATCTGTATTTGAAGATTTTCTGAATTCATTTGGCAAATTTAGAAATTAAAAAATTGATTGTCAATTAATAAATTTATATTTGAATATGCTGAATTTCTAATCTCTTAATTTTTTAATCTTTTAATCTTTTAATTACCTTTGCCAAATGGCGTGGTTTGAAACTTGGTTTGATACACCTTACTATCACATTCTTTACAAAGACAGAGATTTTGCCGAAGCGGAAAATTTTATTTCTCTGCTCACCGCCGATTTACATCTCCCCGAAAATTCCAGAATCATTGATTTGGCGTGTGGAAAAGGAAGACATTCGGTTTTTCTTAATAAATTGGGTTACAATGTTTTGGGACTGGATTTGTCGAAAGAGAGTATTTTTCATAACAAGCAATTTCAGACTTCCACATTGAAATTTGAAGTGCACGATATGCGGAAAGAGATTTATCCCAATATTTCTGCCGAAAAAGCAGATGCGGTGTTCAATCTTTTTACAAGTTTCGGATATTTTGAAAATGAAAAGGACGACAAGAAAGTTTTCCGTTCCGTAAGAAACGTGCTTAAAGAAAACGGCTTTTTTGTACTGGATTTTCTCAATGAAAAATGGGTGAAAAACACCCTCGTTCCAGAATATGTGAGTACAAAAGAAGGAATAGATTTCCATATCAGAAAGCGCATCGAAAATCAACACATCATCAAAGACATCAATTTTAAAGACAAAGGAAAAGACTTTCATTTCTTTGAAAAAGTAAAACTTCATACTTTAAAAGAAATAGGGGAATATGCGGAAGAAACCGGTTTTGAAAGAGTGAAAATCTGGGGCGATTACGAACTAAATGATTTTGATGAGGAAAATTCACCCAGGTGTATAAATTTGTTTAAAATTGATGGTTCAAAGTTTAAGGTTTAAAAAAAATGAAATTAAAATATTGGAATAGGAAAGCAGAATTTTTAAAATTTCAATCTTCTTGCTTCCAACTTCCAGCCAAATTATGATTATCTTTTTACTCATATTAAGCGTTGTTGCAGGTGTTTTTCTCGGAAAATATTTCGGGAACAAAGAAAAGTTTGCCAAAAATCTGCTGATTTTAAGTGCCGGATTTCTGATTACAATTTGCGTCAATGAAGTTTTTCCTGAAGTCTATATAAGTGAAAATCGCTACATCGGGCTTTTTGTTATTGGCGGAGTTTTGCTGCAAATGCTTCTGGAAAATCTTACCAAGGGTTTTGAGCACGGACATTTTCATCATCATAATGAAGAGAAAAATATTCTTCCGCTTGCTTTGATGATTGGTATGTTTGTACACGCTTTTCTGGAGGGAATTCCGTTGGCAAACGAAAACAATATTTACAGCCCGTATCTCACGGGAATTTTATTTCACAACTTACCGATTTCGTTTATTCTCGGTGCTTTTCTCGTGAAAAACAAAAAATTTTCTGCTTCTTCCCTATTGATAATTTCCATTTTTGCAATGGCTTCTCCGCTGGGTTTG
>CAZHFE010000047.1:0-7899 GCA_964532055.1 uncultured Kaistella sp.
TCATCGCTACTTTCGGAAAGTGCTTCGTACAAAAATTTCTGATAAAGCGAAAAGAAGTAAACTTTCAGAATCGTTTGTGCATAATCATCATTTGGAAGTTCTGAAAGATGACAATTAAGATATTCGTGTTCAAAACGCAAAAAAGCCAAATCGTCTTCAGTTTTTCCCTCGTGAAACTGCGTTGCATATTTGTATAAAAGCGAACTTTGACCGAGGCAATCTAACGCAATATTGGTAAGTGCAATATCTTCCTCCAGATACGGACCTTTTCCGCAAAGTTCGCTCAATCTTTGACCCATTATCAAAGTATCATCTGCAAGTTTTAGTAAGTAGTTTTTCATAAAATGTTGGATGTTGGGTGCTGGATGCTGGATGAATTTTCAGAGTCGCAAAACATCTGACATCCATCATCCAGCACCGTGCTTTTACATATTTTTTACGTCATTCGGGATTTGGTAAAAAGTAGGATGGCGATAGAGTTTGTCATCCGCAGGATCAAAGAATGCTTCTTTATCAATACCCTCTGAAGTTACCAAATATTTACTCGGAACGACCCAAATCGAAGTTCCTTCCATTCTTCGGGTATAGACATCTCGTGCGTTTTGCAAAGCCATTTCTGCGGTTGCAGCTTGTATTGTTCCTGCGTGTTTATGGGAAAGTCCGGGTTTTGTCTGGATAAAAACTTCCCACATATCAAGATTGCTCATTACATTAAATTTTGATGAGGTTAAAGATAAGTCAAATTTTTAAATTTTTTCACCATTGATATAAACAGAATCTGCTTTCAAACTTCCTTGCTGATACAGGACATTCTGAAAATTATCGGTTTTGAAAGTTGCAAAATCCGCTTTTTTGCCTTTTTCTAATTTTCCTCTATCTTCCAAACCTAAAGCAAAAGCTGAGCGGAACGTAATTCCTGCCAAAACTTCTGCTGTAGAAAGTTTCTGATATGTTGCTAAAATACTTGCTTGTGTAATTAGATTTCCCATTGGTGCAGAACCAGGATTCCAATCACTTGCAATCGCTAAAATTCCATTTTGGTCTAAAATTTTTCGAGCCGGAGTGAATTTTTCTCCCAAACCAAGACTTGCTCCTGGAAGTGCAACAGCAACAGTTTCAGATTTTGCTAAAAATTCAATATCTTCATCAATTGTCGCTTCTAAATGATCGGCAGATTTTGCCACAACTTCTACTGCAATTCTCGAACTTCCTGCTGTAAACTGATCGGCGTGAACGGTAATTTCAAATCCCATATTTTTTGCTTTCAATAAAAATTCTTTACTTTCTTCTGGCTGAAATGCAGATTTTTCAATGAAAATATCTACTCGTTTTGCGAGATTTTCTTCTTTTACTTTCGGGAGAATTTCGTTGACGATAAAATCTAAATATTCTTTGTTGCTTCCAACAAAATCTCTCGGTTTCAAATGTGCGGAAAGACAAGTCGGAACGAGTGTTGCCGAAGTTTTTTCCTGCGCTTTTTTAATGACGCGGAGCATTTTCAGTTCGTTTTCTACATCTAATCCATAACCAGATTTTATTTCAATCGTGGTAATTCCGAGAGAGAGTAAAAAATCAATCCGTTCTAATGTAGTTTTCAATAATTCTTCTTCCGAAGCATTTCTCGTATGTTGAACCGAACTCCAAATTCCACCTCCGCTCTCTGCAATTTCGAGATAGGTTTTTCCGGCATTCCGCATTGCGAAATCATTGGCACGGTTTCCTCCGAAGCAGATGTGAGTGTGGGAATCGATAAATGCAGGTAAAACAACTGAGTTTGAGTGTTCGAGTGTTTGAGTATTTGAATGTTTGGAAGTAGATTTTAATTCCTCGTAATTCCCGATTTCTTCAATTAAATGATTATCATTAATTAAAATTCCGCCGTTTTCGATGATTTCGAGTTGGGTGTCAGAAAGTTTTCCGCGTAAAGGAAGATTGGCAAGTGTTACGATTTGTTTAAAAGGACCGATTAATTTCATAACGGTAAAATTACGAATTTAAAGTAAATTTGAGATAATAACTCTTAACCTCAATCTTATCTTAAAATCCTTACCTTTGGAATTGTAAATTGAAAAATAATGCCTGATTTCTTACACGCCGATAAAGACAATTTTTCCGATGATGAACTGATGCAGGAAGATAAAATCCGTCCACAGAGTTTTAGTGATTTTGCAGGGCAGAGAAAGACTTTGGATAATCTCGAAGTTTTTGTGGCTGCAGCGAAAAATAGAGAAGGAGCTTTAGATCATGTGCTTTTGCACGGTCCTCCAGGTTTAGGCAAAACGACTTTGGCACATATTATCGCCAATGAACTGGGTGTGAATTGTAAAATTACTTCTGGACCTGTTTTGGATAAACCAGGAAGTTTAGCCGGACTTTTAACTAATCTGGAAGAAAACGACGTGCTTTTTATTGATGAAATTCATCGACTTTCGCCGGTTGTGGAAGAATATCTGTATTCCGCAATGGAAGATTATAAAATTGATATTATGCTGGAAACCGGTCCGAATGCGAGAAGCGTACAGATTGGTTTAAATCCTTTTACTTTAGTAGGAGCGACAACACGAAGCGGAATGCTCACAAAACCGATGCTTGCAAGATTCGGAATACAAAGCAGATTAGAATATTACACAGTGGAACTTCTGGGAATGATTATCGAAAGAAGTGCAAGAGTTTTAGGGGTGAAAATTTATGAAGATGCTGCACTAGAAATTGCTAGAAGAAGCCGTGGAACACCGAGAATTGCAAATGCTTTGTTGCGTAGAGTCCGTGATTTTGCGGAAATAAAAGGCAACGGAGAAATAGAAATGAACATCACAAAATTTGCTTTAAATTCTCTAAATGTCGATGAATATGGTCTTGACGATATGGACAACAAAATTATGCGTGTGATGATTGAAAACTTCAAAGGGAAACCTGTCGGAATTTCGGCATTGGCAACTTCTATTGGGGAAAATCCTGAAACGCTGGAAGAAGTTTATGAGCCATTTTTGATTCAGGAAGGTTTTATCATCAGAACACCAAGAGGAAGAGAAGTAACGGAAAAAGCGTATCAGCATTTGAATATTGTTATTCCGAAAAGACCAGATACGTTATTTTAAACAAAATGTTTATCCCTAAAATTTACAAAAGCGAAGACACCGAACTAATGAAAAAAATCATTAGCGAGAATGCTTTTGCAATTTTAATATCCAGTAAAGAGAAACTGTTTGCTACACATTCGATGTTTTTAGGAAATGAAGAAAACGGAAATTTTTATTTGGAAACTCACGTTTCGATGGCGAATTTTCAGGCGAAAGTTTTGCAAAACGGCGACGAGGTTTTGTGTGATTTTTTGGGAGCGCATTCCTATATTTCTTCTTCGTGGTATGATCACATCAATGTTTCCACGTGGAATTACGAAGCGGTGCAGATTCGCGGAACGGTAGAATTGATGAGTCATGAAGAACTTTACGAGCATCTTCGGAAACTAACTTTCAAATACGAAAAAGCCCAAAAATGTCCCGTGTTTATGGAAAATATGGGCGATGAATTTGTGAGAAAAGAGATGAAAGGCGCTTTCGGCATAAAAATCATTCCGACCGAAATTTTTATTGCCCAAAAACTTTCGCAAAACAGAAAAGAAAAAGATTATCAAAACATTATTTTCCACCTCGAAAACGGAGATGAAAACGAAAAAAAGATTGCGGATAAAATGAAAACTATAAATCGATAAAATTCCTTATTTTAGTAAAAAAGTAAATTTATGAAGTTATATCCTATACAATGCGGAAAATTCAAATTAGACGGCGGTGCAATGTTCGGAGTAGTGCCGAAATCGCTTTGGGAAAGAACCAATCCTGCCGATGAAAAAAATTTAATAGAACTCGGAACACGCTCTCTTTTGGTAGAAGACGGAAAAAAACTCATCCTTATAGATTGCGGTTTAGGAAACAAACAAGACGAGAAATTTTTCGGGCATTATTCACTTTGGGGCGATGATTCTCTGGATAAAAATTTACAGAAATTCGGATTTGTGAGAGATGATATTACCGATGTTTTTTTGACGCATCTTCATTTCGACCATTGCGGAGGTGCAATTGAATGGAACGACGACAAATCTGGTTACAGACCAGCGTTCAAAAATGCACAATTCTGGACGAATGAAAATCATTGGAAATGGGCGACAGAACCTAATGCGAGAGAAAAAGCAAGTTTTCTGAAAGAAAATATATTGCCGATGCACGAAAGCGGACAACTCAATTTTCTTCCGCTTCCGCAAAACGGAAATTACGGTTTTGCTCCCGACCTGAAAATGGACGTGATTTTTGTGGACGGACACACCGAAAAACAAATGCTTCCGGTATTACAGTATCAGGATAAAACAATAGTTTTCGCAGCCGATTTGATTCCTACAGCAGGACATATTCCTCATGTTTATGTAATGGGTTATGATACGCGTCCGCTTTTGACTATGGAAGAAAAAGGAAAGTTTTTGAAACAATGTGTTGATAATGATTATCTTCTGTTTTTCGAGCACGATGCACACAACGAATTAGCGAGCTTGAAAATGACTGAAAAAGGGGTAAAACTTGATGAAACATATAGTTTTAATGAGGTTTTCGGGTATTGATTAGATTTAAATTTCTAATTAAATTTTAAGGAAATGAATAAGACTGTAAAAATAGTATGTCTCATTTTATTGTCTGCAATTATTTTAAACTGTAATTCGCAGAAAAGTGAGCCGTTCAAACCGAGAGTGTTTTACAAATCCAATGATTTAATTATTACCCAAATTGCTGAAAATTCTTTTGAGCATACCTCATTCAAACAAACCAACGATTTCGGAAACGTTCCTTGTAACGGTTTGATTGTCAAGAATAACAATGAAGCGATTGTTTTTGACACCCCAACAAACGATAAAAGTTCGGAAGAGTTAATCAATTGGCTCAACCAGAAATTAAATTGTAAAATCAATGCCGTTGTTGCAACTCATTTTCATGATGATAGTACGGGTGGACTGAAAGCGTTTCACAAAAAAAATATACCTTCTTATGCTTATTTCAAAACAGTAGAACTTGCCAAAGAAAACGATTTTGATGTTCCTGAAAACAGTTTCAAAGATTCTTTAATTCTTAATGTCGGCAACGAAAAAATTATCGCAAAATTTTTCGGAGAAGGACATACGAAAGATAATATTGTCGGTTATTTCCCAAGTGAAAATGTACTTTTCGGAGGTTGTTTAATAAAAGAACTTGATGCCGGTAAAGGTTATTTAGGCGATGCGAATGTTGCAGATTGGTCAGAAACAGTAAGAAAAGTTAAACAAGAATTTCCAAACGCAAAACTTGTAATTCCGGGACACGGCGAATTCGGAAATCAGGATTTGCTGGATTATACCATCAATTTATTCAAAGCAGAATAATTCATCTATGAAAAAAATCATCGGATTAACCGGCGGAATCGGAAGCGGAAAAACAACCGTTGCAAAAATCATTGAAGAAATGGGTTTTGCGGTGTATTATTCTGATGATGAAGCCAAAAATATCGTGAATAAAGATTCGGTTTTAAAAGAAAAAATTACGAAACTTCTGGGTGAAAATGCTTACGATGAAAACGGTTTTTACAACAGAAAATACGTTGCTGGAAAAGTTTTTAACAATAATGAATTGCTACAAAAATTAAACTCATTAATTCACCCCGCTGTAAAATTAGATTTTGAAAACTGGGTTGAAAATCAAAATACAAGATTTGTCTTTAAAGAAACCGCACTTTTATTTGAACTGAAATTAAATGAATCTTGCTATAAATCTATTCTCGTAACAGCAGATGACAATATCAGAATTAAAAGAGTAATGCACAGAGACAACAAATCTTACCGGGAAGTTGAAGCCGTTATACAAAAACAAATGCCCGAAAAAGAAAAACTAAAACTCGCCGATTTTGTGATTTACAATAATGAGAGCGTAGATGAACTCTATACGCAAACCGAAAAACTCATAAAGAAACTGCAAAATTTATCCGAATAAAAAACATTATACCCAATAAAAAAACCTGAACTCAAAATTAGCGTTCAGGTTTTTTTTGTGTACGGGATTTTCTATTCGCGGTTTTTCACCAAAACCCATCCTGTAAATTTGGAAGGCGTGGTAATTCCCGGTTCCAACCAATGCATTACTACCCAATAACTTGCGGTAGGTATTACTTTTCCGAATGCTTTTCCGTCCCAAGTAAAGCGGTTATTTTTATCACCTTTGAACACTATTTTTCCGTAGCGGTCATAGATTTCCATAAACGGCTCGTCTTTTTTCAATAATGCAGAGTAATCTAAAACATCATTTATTCCGTCGCCATTTGGTGTAATTACGTTATATGGTTCTATAACACTGATATCAAAAGATACAGGGCGGCAATTGTCAGATGAAATTACATAAATCGTATGATCGCCTCCTTTTACATTATAGAACACATTAGAAGATTGATAATTACCGTTGTCTATCGCATATTGATAAGGAGCGTTCCCGCCGGTAACATGCACTGTAACAGTACTTCCCTGAATTTCAACTCCTGTAATCACTGGTAAATCTACCGCAGTTACAGAAACATTTTGTCTGTAAACACAACCGTCGAAAAGCAAATCTACCCAATAATTGCCAACAGATACAGTTATTGCTTGAGTGGTTTCTCCCGTACTCCAAAGGTAGCCGTCAAATTCTTTTCCTGCATCGAGTACTGTTACCGTTCCCGGACAAATTTGCTGGTCTTGAAGAACAGTAGATACTTTCGGTTGTTTAAAGATTAAATTTAACTCACCGATGACATCACAGAACCCTGTTTTTTTGAAACGCAGATAAAAGGTTTTATTCGCCGAAAGCACTTGTGAAGTAGAAATTTCATCACCTGGATTATTATTCTGTGCTTTTGTTAAGTCATCAAAATATTTCACAGAAACCGAATTATCAGTAGTGAATAAATTTTTGTAACTCGATAAATTCACAGGTTCGCTTCCGCTTAAATCATTGTCGCACACATCAGCTGTTACTACAGGAGTAATAGGAATATTGTTTCCGAATTTGAAATTAATCGGGAACACTTCACCTGGACAATATTGCGATTCAGCTCTTACCCAAATTGTGATATTTGCAGAATATGACCATGTTGCAGGATTTGTAATGAAGTTTGTGTTTCCTGCAATTGCATCGGCTTGGTTCAGATAATATCGAACGGTGAACAATGTGTGATTAGTAATGATAATCGGTGTAACATTATTGAGATTCACCGGAATGTTACCGTCGAAATTATCATCACAAAGCGTAGAATTGTAAGCAGTGAGATTCCACACCGGTTTTGGTGATTCAGTAACGGTAATATTTTTCTTGAATACACAACCGAAACTATTGGTAAATTCAATAGTATAAATTCCGCCGTTTACTGTCGCCGTATTGGTAGTGGAAACTACCGTAGTTCCTTTTTTCCAAACCCAAGAAATGTAAGATGTTTCAGCGTTCAGAGTAATGGTGCTTCCTTGGCAAATCGTGTAAGCATCGAGCAGAGCAGTAGGAGTAGCTTGTCTGAACACCACTTTCAACTCACCGATTACATCACAGAAACCTGTTTTGTTGAAACGGTAATAGAAAGTTGTGTTTGCAGTAACTGCTTGTGTTGCACCAATTGCACCAGTATTGTTTTGTGCATTTGCCAAAGTTGCAAAATATCTCACTGTTGCAGCCGCATCTGCAGTAAACAGATTTCTGTAATTAGCAAGATTAACATTTTCGGTTCCGTTCAAATCATTATCACAAACGGTAACAGTTTCGGTGTTTGATATTAATGGTAAGTCAGTTCCGAATTTGAAATCAATCGGGAATACTTCACCTGGACAATATTGCGATTCAGCTCTTACCCAAATTGTGATATTTGCAG
>CAZHFE010000047.1:7999-16289 GCA_964532055.1 uncultured Kaistella sp.
GTGAGATTCCACACCGGTTTTGGTGATTCAGTAACGGTAATATTTTTCTTGAATATACAACCAGAAGCATCGGTAAATTCAATGGTATAAACTCCAACATTTAAAGTCGCCGTATTAGTAGTGGAAACAGTTGTTGTACCTTTTGTCCAAAGCCACGAAACATAAGTCGTTTCAGCATTTAGCGTGATGGTGCCTCCTTGACAAACTATATAAGCATCGAGCAGAGCAGTAGGTGTTGATGGTTTCAAAGAAATATTCAGCTCGCCGATGTTATCACAAACTCCTGCTTTTTTAAAACGATAATAAAAAGTTCTCGGTGAAGTTATCGTTTGTGCTGCAGAGATTGCTGATGTACCGTTTTGTGCATTCGCCAAAGTAGCATAATACAATACTGTTGCGGTTGCATCTGTGGTGAAGAGATTCCGGTAATCATTTAAGTTAATGCTTTCGGAATTATTCAGGTCATTATCACATTTGTAAGCAGTAACCGGTGAAGAGATGGCAACTTTTGCTCCTATATTCAATAGCACTTCTTTAATAACCGGCGGACAAGTATCTGGCGAATCTACTCTAATCCAAATAGATGTTCCTGCAGAAAAACTGAAAACTCCGGTCAGGTTATTCGTTCCACCTGCTGTTGCACCGGCTAAAGTTGCATAATAACGAACCGTAAAAGCAGTAGGATTTTGCACGACAATTGGTGTAACCGTACTGAGATCTACTTTGTATAAACCATCAATAATTCCGTCAATATCTTCGTCGCAATGTAATTGAGTGTACAATGACGGTGTTACAACCGGCGGTGCTTTTATTTTTAATTCAATTTTGGCAACTCCGCTACAACCGAAAGCATTATCTAATTTCACATAAATAGTAGTTGGAGCTGAAGTATAATTGGTAAGTTGGGCAGTAGGAATCTGTACGGTTAAACCGGCATTAGAATAATAAGTTTTGATAACCGAAGGATTGGGAGTTACACTTGCCGATGTCAAATCGAAAACCGCTGTTCCTGTTGCAGAACAGGAGAAAAGTTCTCGGTCGTATCTCTCGATTTGGTTGAGATTAATAGTTGATTGTGCAGTTTCGCTGTCGGGAATAGTACCGATTCCTTTGAAAGAATATTTAAAAGTGTCTGTTCCTGTTGCATTAAAATTTGCGGTATAGGTAATATTTCCGTTGGCAGCAACGGTTACTGTCCCTTTTGTTGGCGGAGTATCTATTACTACAGTTGTAGGATTAATTGCTTGCGCACTTAAAGCAAATGCAGGAGTGATGACTTGTGTTGTACAAATGTCATAATCATAGTTGGTATAGGTAGTACAGTTAAAGAATCTAAAATCCTGTGTCTGAATTTCCGGGCACGACCCAGCTTTGATTCTCACGGCATAAATTCCTGCTTGTGAAGGCAGATAAAAATAGGTGTTATTGGTTCCAGGAGCAGGACTGTATGTGCCGTCTGGATTTTTGATGAGCCATTCATACATATCAAATCCTTCGGTTACTTCTAATTTTACTAAATCCGGAAGACATTCGCCTTCGGTTTTTGTAACGAGAGGAATGGAGGAAAATCCTGCGAAATATCCACCGTAACCTGCAGCACCGCTTCCTCCCGATAATCCTGCTGTTACAGCTTTGTCGGAAGTAACGGTAATATTTCCGGTAACATTTGGTATAGAGTAAGAAACCCATTTTTGATCTGCCGGAATAGTAGAAATATCATAGGGACCGTATTGAGAATTAGGGATACCTCCGTTTACCCTTACTACAGCTCCTTTTTCTGTGATGATATTGAGTTTTGTATTGTAGTTAGTATTACCGATTTGATTAATAAAACCAATTTCATCGATTTTTCTCGGCAGATAACAGTTTAATGGTGGGATATAATTCATTCCTCCTGTTGCAAGTACAGAACCACCTGCAGATTCAACACCGCCCATCATTTGATAAACATATATGTTTTCTGAACTTCTGATGCGCAGGTTGTAGTGATTATTGCCTCGGTTTACATAATTGGTTTCTGATACAGAATAGTAATCTCCAGGATTGGCTAAAGTAGTGATAGGTGTTGCAGAATCATTCAGAAAGATTTGTGTGCCTGGTTTGGTAGCAACAATTACAGCTCCTTCCATTCTGTTTCCCATCAAACCATATCCTTTTACAATGACAAACTCATTCCCCAATTTATCCACCGGAACAGATTGATCCATAAAAATATCTGTTCCATCTCCACTTCCTGCTACGATTGAATATTGACCGTTGAAACTACCGTTTGACATAGAGATGGGTTTACTTGCAGTTACGGTAGCACCAATAAATCCGTCTCTGTTGTTTGCATTATTAGATCGCCCGTCAATCATGTAAGATTGCCCTTTATTTAATGTAAAAGTAAAACTTGTAGCCGCTCCGTATCCTCCGTTAAAAGTCAACGCTTTTTTAAAATTATTTACCGTAACAGTTGTGTTGTCTTCGGTAGCCAAAAAACTTGCACCAAATCCCATAACACCAGAAGTGTCTGAGTATGAATTGGGAACAACAACCGTATAAAAGTTGTTGCCAATTCCGGCAGTTCCTTTTGAGGTAACAATTTCGGCGTGGTTGGTAACTCCAAATCTGAGGTTCGCAAAACACGGTCTGTCTGCTTTTACATAAAGACCCATTGTTCTTACTTTATGTAAATCTCCTGTGCTTGAGGAGATAATATAACTTCTGTCAATCGAAATTACTCCGGGATTTCCTTTGCTGATGGTGGCTGTATAAACTTGTATATTGTTACTGTAAACCCTCACCGTAAAAGGTGTTGTTTCGTTGGTTGAAAGATACAGGTATTGTACAGCACCGGTATTACTTTGCCCGTCAAACATCGGAGCAAACCAGTGTTCACGGTCAAGCTGTGCAGACAAAAAGAACGAGAATAGCGAAAATAAAAGCAGTAGATATTTTTTCATTTTGATGATAATATTCGCTACAAATGTAATATTTTCTTAACATATTGCATAGAATATTAACACAATCCTGCAATTTTTTTATTTTGTCTATAATTTTACCATTTCGGTTACCTCCACCTCGTAACCTGCAACCAGAGGTTTTTGGTTCACATTTTGAGTAATCACGCGAAATTTATTGATGCCCAGATTTTTCAAAATCTGCGTTCCAATACCGTAATCCCGGAAGTTTGATGCTAAAGTCGGTCTTTTTTCCTCGCCGTCCTGAAAATCCAAAAACTGCTGCAATTTCCTCATCGTGTTTTCAGAATTAGAAACATTGTTGATGAAGATAATGGCTCCTTTTCCTTCATTATTGATGAGTTGAGTTACTTTTTCCAGCAACGGCTTTTCTCCTGTAATCAATCTGCTCAAAACATCGAAATAAGAATTAGATGCTTGAACGCGTACTAAAACCGGCTCATCAATCGACCAGTTTCCTTTGGTCAGTGCAAAATGAATTTGCTCAGTACTTGTTTCCTTGAATGCGAAAAAATCAAAATCGCCGTAAAAGGTTTTTATTTTCCGTTCTTCAATTCTCTCGATAAGGTTGCCTTTTCTCAATTGATATTGAATCAAATCCTCAATGGAAACAATTTTTAAATCGTGCTTTTTAGCCAAATTTATCAATTGTGGCAATCTTGCCATAGAACCGTCTTCATTCATGATTTCGCAGATTACGCCGCCCTCTTTCAGTCCCGCAAGTTTGGTGAGGTCAATTGCAGCTTCGGTATGACCGGCTCTTTTTAGCACGCCGCCTTTTTTTGCTCGTAACGGAAAAATATGACCTGGACGCATAAAATCTGTAGGTTTGGTTTTTTCGTCCATCAAAGCGAGAATGGTTTTGCTTCTGTCGCTTGCAGAAATTCCTGTGGAAACGCCATCTCCCAACAAATCTACCGAAACGGTAAATGCGGTTTCTTTCGGGTCGCTGCTTCGGCTCACCATGACTTCAAGTCCCAATTCGTCGCAGCGTTTTTCCGGAAGCGGAGTGCAGATTAAACCTCTGCCGTGAATTGTCATAAAATTAATTATTTCCGGTGTGGTAAGTTCTGCCGCAGATAAAAAATCGCCTTCGTTTTCGCGGTTTTCGTCATCAACCACGATGATGATTTTGCCTTTTTTCAAATCTTCTATGGCTTCAGAAATGGTGTTCAGTTGAATATCAGACATTTTTGCTTTTTGATTTCTGCAAAGATACTCACATTTCCTCCGAATGACAATTTTTGTGGTGGGTCTTTGCGAAGAATAATTGAAATGACGTTCAAAATTTAGAAAAATTCTTATATTTGCAAACTCAAAAGGTACTTTGGCCGAGAGGTTAGGCAGTGGTCTGCAACACCATCTACAGCGGTTCGAATCCGCTAGGTACCTCAAAATTAATCCTAAAAAACTGATTTTAAGTTTTTTAGGATTTTTTTCTCTATTTTTAGGAATCATTAGAAGCGGGGTATTTTTTTCTCAATTAGAGGTTATTGATAAAGTTTCCTTATTTTTAACCGATATTTTTTATGCTCTATATTTTATTTTCAGCAGTTATATTAATTCCTGTTTTCATGGGAATCGGCGAGTTTTTTGCCAAATCGCTGAAAATATTTTCAGACGGAATAGCCATGAAATTGTTAGTCGGAATTTTCGCTGTTTCGGTGGTTTTCACTGTGGCGGCTTTTTTTATTCCTCTGAATATTACTGTTGAGATTCCTGTACTGTTCATCGGAATTGCAGGATTTTTCTATTTTAAATTATATGAAAATTGTCGTGATTTCCTCACTCGAAACAAAATGATTTTTCCGCTCTTGGTTTTGATAACTTTTTTCTTCGGTTCTTTTCCGCCGTTTATTTTAGACCATTTCGGGTATTATGTTCCTACGATTAAATGGATTTCAGAAGTTGGTTTGGTTCGTGGGATTTCAAATCTTGATTTACTGTTGGGACAGATGTCGGTTTGGCATATTTTTCAGGCGGGGTTTTCTCATTTTTCAGACCCGTTTCTGCGCATGAATGTCATTTTGCTCATCGTTTATCTTATTTATATAGTCGAAAAAAAACATTGGATTCATCTTGTTTTTTTACCTTTTCTGTTTTTGTTTTCGCAATCGCCTTCTCCGGATTTACCAGTGATTGTGGTTTCGTTAATTGTTCTTACAGAAGTCTTCAGCCATAATAAAAATGTAGCATTGCTTTTTGCGTTTTCTGCTTTTGTTTTTGCGATAAAGCCTACTTTAATTTGGCTTCTGATGCTTTGTTTTTTGTATGCCGTGTTCATCACTAAAGCCCATTTAAGATTTGTAATTCCTGGGATTTTGGTTTTGTTTCTGTTCGTTGTAAAAAACATTTACACCTTTGGTTTTCCCGTTTTTCCTGCTCAGTTTTTTGATTTGGGAATTTCTTGGAAACCGAATGCAGCACTTTTGAAAACCTCATCTGAAATGGCATTGCTGAAAACGTATGATTTGCAGTTTACCTATCCCGAAATCGAAAATTTCACCACTTTTCAAGCTATCAAAAATTGGATTTTCCTCAACGGAATCAAGAGTAAAATTCATATTTTGTTTATCCTGAGTTTGCTGGTATTTTTTGCTTTTGCGTTAAAGAAGCAATCGAAATTGATTTGGCTGGTTTTTGTTTCGGTTTTGGTTAAAAGTATTTTGGTGGTGCTATTTTCTGCGCAATATCGTTTTTTTATTGATGTGTTTTTCGTGATTTTTTGGGTGATGTTTTATCAACGGATTTCACGGCAGATTTCTTTTGTGCTGTTTTCGGCGTTTTCGCTTTTTTTTGCAGCACTGCTTTGTTTTCCTGCTTTTTTTAATAACCATTTACCGAGTTTCAGATTGACCGGTTTTATGGGTGAATTTCAAAAAGAGCAGTTTGCAAAACCTTTTGTTTATCATTGGCAGAAATTCAAAACCCATACCATCGGAAATTTAACATTCCATATCACCGAAGATTATCCGTATAATTTTGAAACTCCCATTCCTGCAATTTCTCCAGAGTTTGTTCAGCAGGATTTTGATACCGGTATTTTTCCGCAACTCAAAGGAAAAACCCTTAAAGACGGCTTTATTTGGAAGAAGTTAACCGAACAGGAAAAAAATCAGGTACAGCAAATCCTTGATAATTTGAATAGAAAAACAGAAAATTCTGCTCAGTAATTTTGATGCAGTTGTTAAGAAATTCAGTGCTTTTTTAAACTTCGGAAAACGTTTCTTATCTGGGAATAAAAATTCTTTCTAAAAATCAATGACTTATAGTATTGTGCATTCAAAAAATATTCTTATTTTTGCACCCTGAAAAGCAGAATAGAAAGGTGAGATAGTCTAATCTGCTGATTTATAAATGCTTCCACATTCATAAATTTCAAAACTTTTAAAAAAGAAAAATGGCTAAAAAAGTCTTTAAAATGGTAAAACTCCAAGTGAAAGGAGGGGCAGCAAACCCTTCTCCACCAGTTGGTCCCGCTTTAGGTTCTGCAGGTGTGAACATCATGGAGTTTTGTAAGCAATTTAACGGAAGAACTCAAGACAAGCCGGGACAAGTTTTACCTGTAGTAATTACGGTATATGAAGACAAATCTTTTGAATTTGTCATCAAAACTCCTCCTGCAGCAATCCAGCTTTTAGATGCTTCTAAAGTGAAAAAAGGTTCGGGTGAGCCAAATAGAGCCAAAGTAGGTTCTGTATCTTGGGATCAGGTTAAAAAAATCGCAGAAGATAAAATGACAGACCTTAACTGTTTTACCATAGACTCAGCAATGAGCATGGTTGCAGGTACGGCAAGATCTATGGGATTGAGAGTAACAGGAACTAAACCAACTAATGCTTAATACTTATTGAAATGGCAAAACTAACGAAAAAGCAAAAAGAAGTTACAAGCAAAATAGAGAAGAACAAGTCTTATAATTTAGACGAAGCATCTTCATTGGTGAAAGAACTGAACTATGCGAAGTTTGATGCTTCCGTAGATTTGGCAGTGAGATTGGGTGTTGATCCCAGAAAGGCAAACCAAATGGTAAGAGGCGTAGTTTCTCTTCCGCATGGTACAGGTAAAGATGTGAAAGTTCTTGCATTGGTTACTCCCGACAAAGAAGCAGAAGCTAAAGAAGCAGGAGCAAATTATGTAGGTCTTGATGAATATCTTGATAAAATCAAAAAAGGTTGGACAGACATTGATGTAATCGTAACAATGCCTGCTGTAATGGGTAAATTAGGTCCGTTAGGTAAGGTTTTGGGACCGAGAGGTTTAATGCCGAATCCAAAATCGGGTACTGTAACAATGGAAATTGGTAAAGCAGTTTCTGAAGTGAAATCGGGTAAAATTGATTTTAAAGTAGATAAATACGGTATCATTCATGCCGGAATCGGTAAAGTATCTTTCGATGCAGACAAAATCAAAGAAAATGCACAGGAACTGATTCATACTTTGATCAAACTGAAACCAACTGCTGCAAAAGGAACTTATGTAAAGTCAATCTACTTGTCTTCTACCATGAGTCCAGGAATTGCAATTGATACTAAATCTGTAAACTAACAAAATCCTAAGACAATGACTAAAGAAAATAAAGTTGTAGCAATACAAGAAATCAAAGATTTGCTTCAGGATGCAAAAGTAGTTTATGTAGCAGATCTTGAAGGTCTTAATGCACAGTCATCATCTGATTTCAGAAGAGCGGCTTTCAAACAAAACATCAAAGTAAAAGTTGTAAAAAATACATTGCTTCAAAAAGCAATGGAACAGATTGAAGGAGTAGATTACTCTGAAATGTACAACACTTTCAAAGGAAACTCTGCTATTTTGATCTCTGATACAGCAAATGCACCTGCAAAACTGATTCAGACTTTCAGAAAAAAAGAAGAGAAACCTGCTTTGAAATCTGCATACTTGCAAGAAACTTTCTATATTGGTGATAATAATCTTGATGCATTAGCAAACATCAAGTCCAGAGAAGAAATGATCGGTGAAATCATCGGCTTACTTCAATCACCAATCAGAAGATTACTTTCTGCTTTGGAAAACAAATCAGAAGCAACAGCACCTGTTGTTGAAGAAGTGAAAGCAGAAGCTCCGGTTGCAGAAGAAGTAAAAGCAGAAACTGAAGAAGCTCCTGCTGCAACAGAAACAGAAACAGAAACTCCAGCTGAAGAAGCTGCTCCGGAAACACCGGAAGCAAGTGCTGAAACTGAAGATGCACCAAGTGCAGAGTAAATTTAACTCAAAAAAACAAATATAAATCGTTCAACAAACAAAAACATTAACAAAATGTCAGATTTAAAAAACTTAGCGGAAACGCTTGTAAACTTAACAGTAAA
>CAZHFE010000048.1:0-15973 GCA_964532055.1 uncultured Kaistella sp.
GAATGATTTACCAAAGCAAGGTTACAGTAAACTCCTGCTGCAATCATTTCATTTAAATTAATGTTGATGTTGTTTGGGTCGTTGTTTTGATTGTTGTCCATTTTAATTTTTTTGTTTTAAAGTTTAAAGTTCAAAGTTTCAGGTTTTCAAAAACTTGAAACCTGAAACTTGAAACAAAATTATTTAATTGATATCTTCAAATTCTTTTGTAGAACCTACGATGATATTCTGGTATTCTTTCAGACCCGTTCCTGCAGGAATTCTGTGTCCTACAATTACGTTTTCTTTCAGACCACCAAGATAATCTACCTTTCCTGAAACCGCTGCTTCGTTCAATACTTTAGTCGTTTCTTGGAACGATGCTGCAGACATGAACGATTTGGTTTGCAATGCTGCTCTCGTAATTCCCTGCAATACAGGAGTTGCGGTTGCAGGAAGTGCTTCACGCACTTCTACCAATTGCAAATCTTCACGTTTCAATTTAGAATTTTCATCACGCAGTTCTCTTGCAGTAATCATTTGTCCCGGTTTGAATTCTTTGGAATCTCCCGCTTCTATTACTACTTTCATTCCGAAAATACGGTTATTTTCTTCCAAGAAATCGTACTTGTGTTCCAAAGCTCCCTCCAAGAACTGAGTATCACCACCGTCAACAATTTCTACTTTGGTCATCATTTGACGAACGATGATTTCAAAATGTTTGTCGTCAATTTTAACCCCCTGAAGTCGGTAAACTTCTTGAATTTCATTTACCAGATATTCCTGTACTGCAGTTGGTCCTTTGATTTTCAAAATATCCTCCGGAGTGATAGAACCGTCGGAAAGCGGAGAACCTGCTCTTACAAAGTCATTTTCCTGAACCAAAATTTGGTTGGAAAGTTTCACCAAATATTTAGAAATCTCTCCTGTTTTGGCTTCTACAATAAGTTCTCGGTTACCTCTCTTGATTTTTCCGTAAGAAACAACTCCGTCTATTTCTGTAACAACCGCCGGATTTGATGGGTTTCTCGCTTCGAAAAGTTCGGTAACTCTCGGTAAACCACCGGTAATATCACCTGCTTTTGCAGATTTTCTCGGGATTTTGATGAGGACTTTACCTGCTTTAATTTTCTCACCGTCATTTACCATTAAGTGGGCACCAACAGGTAAGTTATACGCTTTCTGCTCTACTCCTTTGGAATCTACTACTTTGAGAGTAGGAACAGCTTTTTTATTTCTGGATTCTGAGATTACTTTTTCTTCAAAACCTGTTTGTTCGTCAATTTCCAATTGGAAAGAAACTCCCTGAATAATGTCTTCATATTCTACTTTACCGGCAGTTTCTGCAATGATAACGGCGTTATAAGGATCCCATTTACAGATAAGGTCGCCTTTCTTCACTTTATCACCTGGTTTTACTGCCAATTCTGCACCGTAAGGAATATTTGCCACCATCAACGGAGTTTTCGTTGCATTGTCTGCAACCAAACGGAATTCGGTAGAACGTGAAACCACGATTTCTGCTTTCTTGCCTTCTTCATTTTCAGAAGTAATCGTTCTGATTTCGTCCATTTCTACGATACCATCTCTTCTGGCAACGATAGACGGATTTTCAGAGATGTTCCCTGCAGTACCTCCTTGGTGGAAAGTTCTCAGCGTCAACTGAGTTCCCGGTTCACCAATGGATTGTGCAGCGATTACACCAACTGCTTCTCCCATGTGAATTGGTTTTCCTGTCGCAAGATTTCGTCCGTAACATTTTGCACAGATCCCTTTTTTCGCTTCACAAGTTAGCGGGGAGCGAACTTCCACACTTTCTATTCCTGCCTCTTCTACTTTCTTGGCTAAATCTTCATTAATGATTTCATCTGCTTTTACGATAATCTCATCAGTTTCAGGGTCGTAAACATCGTGAAGAGAAACTCTACCCAAAATTCTTTCGGAAAGTTTTTCAACGATTTCGTCATTTTTCTTGAGCGGAGTGATTTCGGTTCCTCTTAAAGTTCCGCAATCGTCTTCGGTGATAATAACATCTTGTGCAACATCTACCAATCTTCTTGTCAAATATCCTGCATCGGCAGTTTTCAAAGCAGTATCAGCAAGACCTTTTCTCGCACCGTGAGTAGAAATAAAGTATTCCAAAATGGAAAGACCTTCTTTAAAGTTTGCTACAATCGGGTTTTCGATAATTTCTGCACCTGTAGAACCCGCTTTTTGCGGTTTCGCCATCAAACCTCTCATTCCCGATAACTGACGAATCTGCTCTTTGGAACCTCTCGCTCCGGAATCCAGCATCATATAAACAGAGTTGAAGCCACCTTGATCGATTTTCATTCTGCTCATAATCATTTCGGTTAATCCGGCATTGGTATTCGTCCAAACGTCGATTACCTGATTGTATCTTTCGGTATCGGTAATCAATCCCATGTTATAGTTTGCCTTGATTTCATCTACATTTTCTACGGCAGTAGTAATCATCGTTTTCTTTTCGTTCGGGATTACAATATCACCGAGAGAGAATGAAAGTCCGCCTTTGAATGCATTTGCATATCCAAGGTTTTTCATATCATCAAGAAACTTCACTGTTGTAGGGAAATCCGTATCTGCAAGAATTTTACCGATAACGTTTCTCAATGATTTTTTAGTCAGCAATTCATTTACATATCCTACTTCTTTAGGAACAATCTGATTAAATAAAATTCTACCAACAGTAGTTTCAATCAATTTGGTTTCAATATCTCCATTTTCATTTTTCACAGGAAGTTTACATCTTACTTTTGCACTAAGAGCAACTTTTCCTTCCGCATAAGCAATTTCTGCTTCTTCTGGTGAATAGAAAGCCAAACCTTCTCCTAAAACTTTCAAATCTTCTGTAGAGCTCAGTTCTTTGGTCATAAAATAAAGACCTAAAACCATGTCTTGAGAAGGTACGGTAATTGGTGAACCGTTTGCAGGATTCAAAATATTTTGCGAACCAAGCATTAGCAACTGAGCTTCCAAAATTGCTTCTGGACCTAAAGGTAAATGTACCGCCATTTGGTCACCATCGAAATCGGCATTGAAAGCGGTTGTTACCAATGGGTGAAGTTGAATTGCTTTTCCTTCAATCATTTTCGGTTGAAATGCCTGAATTCCTAATCTGTGCAAAGTAGGTGCTCTGTTCAGAAGAACTGGGTGTCCTTTCATCACGTTTTCCAGAATATCATAAACAACAGGTTCTTTTCTGTCGATGATTCTTTTAGCAGATTTTACGGTTTTTACAATTCCCCTTTCAATCAGTTTTCTGATGATGAACGGTTTGTATAATTCTGCCGCCATATCTTTAGGAATACCACATTCGTGAAGTTGAAGATTTGGACCAACAACAATTACAGAACGTGCAGAATAATCTACCCTTTTTCCTAATAAATTCTGACGGAAACGACCTTGTTTTCCTTTCAATGAATCGGAAAGTGATTTCAATGGTCTGTTTGATTCGGATTTTACTGCGGAAGATTTTCTTGTATTATCGAATAATGAATCTACAGATTCCTGCAACATTCTTTTTTCGTTTCTCAAAATCACTTCCGGAGCTTTGATTTCTAACAATCTTTTCAGACGGTTGTTTCTGATGATAACTCTTCTATAAAGATCGTTCAAATCGGAAGTTGCAAAACGTCCTCCGTCAAGAGGAACTAAAGGTCTTAGTTCCGGCGGAATTACAGGAAGAACACGCATAATCATCCATTCCGGGCGGTTAATCATTCTTGTGTTTGCACCTCTCAATGCTTCTACCACGTTTAATCTTTTTAGTGCTTCTGTTCTTCTTTGCTTTGAACCTTCGTTGTGCGCTTTGTGTCTTAAATCGAAAGACAATGCATCAAGGTCGATTCTTTTCAGCAATTCTTCAACTGCTTCTGCACCCATTTTTGCGATGAATTTATTCGGGTCAGAATCATCAAGATATTGATTTTCCGCAGGAAGCGTATCGAGAATATCGAGGTATTCTTCTTCCGTTAAAAACTCTTTATCTTCAAAATCGGAGCCGTCTGCTTTTTTGGCAATACCTTGCTGAATTACGACATATCTTTCGTAATAGATAATCATATCCAACTTTTTGGAAGGCAACCCAAGAAGATAGCCGATTTTGTTCGGAAGTGAACGGAAGTACCAAATATGAGCAACAGGAACAACCAAACCAATATGTCCGATTCTTTCTCTACGCACTTTTTTCTCGGTAACTTCTACACCGCAACGGTCGCAAACGATTCCTTTGTAACGGATTCTTTTGTATTTTCCGCAAGCACATTCGTAATCCTTTACAGGGCCGAAAATTTTCTCGCAGAACAAGCCGTCTCTTTCCGGTTTGTGAGTTCGGTAATTAATGGTTTCGGGTTTTAGCACTTCACCTTTAGAATCCTGTAAAATAGATTCCGGTGAAGCAAGACCGATTGTAATTTTACTGAAATTACTTGTTTTATTTTTATTTGACATTTTAATTATGATTAAAAGATTAAAAGATTGAAAGATTAAAAAAAATACTTTCGTTCTTGAAATTTTGAGTTAATTAATTTTTTAATTTTTTAATAATTAAATCTTTTAATTATTCCTCCAATCTTACATCAAGACCAAGACCTTGCAACTCGTGCAGCAATACGTTGAAGGATTCAGGAATACCAGGTTCTGGCATTGCTTCTCCTTTTGCAATTGCTTCATAAGTTTTTGCTCTACCAATCACGTCATCTGATTTTACGGTCAAAATTTCTCGTAAAATATTTGATGCTCCGAACGCTTCAAGCGCCCAAACTTCCATCTCCCCGAATCTTTGTCCACCGAACTGCGCTTTACCTCCTAAAGGTTGCTGCGTAATGAGTGAATAAGGTCCGATAGAACGTGCGTGCATTTTGTCATCTACCATATGTCCCAGTTTCAGCATATAAATTACACCCACGGTTGCTGGTTGCGAGAATCTCTCACCAGTTCCTCCGTCATACAAATAAGTACTTCCGTATGTTGGTAATTCTGCTTTTTCGGTATATTCGGTGATTTGCTCAAGGTTTGCTCCGTCGAAAATCGGGGTTGCAAATTTCAATCCTAATTTTTTACCTGCCCAACCAAGAACGGTTTCATAAATCTGACCGATATTCATACGAGAAGGTACCCCAAGAGGATTCAATACAATATCAACCGGCGTTCCGTCTTCTAAGAACGGCATATCTTCTTCTCTCACGATTCTTGATACGATACCTTTATTTCCGTGACGACCCGCCATTTTATCACCAACATTCAGCTTACGTTTTTTAGCAATGTAAACTTTTGCCAATTTGATGATTCCTGCAGGAAGTTCGTCCCCAATTGAAATAGCAAATTTTTCACGGTTTTTCATTCCCTGAATATCGTTGTAATTGATTTTATAGTTGTGAATCAATTGCTTAATCAGTTCGTTTTTATCAGCATCTACCGTCCAATCAGAACCGCTTACGGTTACATAATCTTCTACGCTTTGCAAAAGTTTTCCGGTGAACTTCACTCCTTTTCCGATGATTTCTTCATCGAGGTCGTTTTTCACGCCTTGCGAAGTTTTACCATTAACCAAGGTACCGAGTTTTTCGAGCAATGTATTTCTAAGATCATCGAATTTTAATTTGTAAGTATTTTCGATTTCTTCTAGTTTTAATTTCTCTTCGGTTCTTTTCTTTTTGTCTTTGATGTTTCTTGAGAACAGTTTTTTGTCAATTACCACACCTCTCAATGATGAATCTGCTTTCAGTGAAGCATCTTTCACATCACCTGCTTTATCACCAAAAATCGCACGAAGTAATTTTTCTTCCGGAGTTGGGTCAGATTCACCTTTCGGAGTGATTTTACCAATCATAATATCTCCTGGTTTCACTTCTGCACCAATACGAATCATTCCGTTTTCGTCTAAATCTTTGGTGGCTTCTTCGGAGACATTTGGTATATCTGCGGTTAATTCTTCCATACCGAGTTTGGTATCTCGAACTTCCAGCGAATATTCATCTACATGAATTGATGTAAACCAATCTTCACGCACCACTTTTTCGTTGATTACAATTGCATCTTCAAAGTTGTAGCCTTTCCACGGCATGAAAGCAACTACTAAGTTTCTTCCTAATGCCAATTCGCCATTTTCAGTTGCATAACCGTCGCAAAGAACCTGTCCTTTTTGTACTTTGTCGCCTACTCTTACATTCGGTCTTAAAGTAATGGTGGTACTTTGGTTGGTTTTTCTGAATTTGGTAAGGTTATATGTTTTAGTAGCCGATTCGAATGATACTAAGTCTTCGTCTTCGCTTCTTTCATATTTAATAGTAATTTTATCAGAATCCACATATTCTACAACACCGTTTCCTTCGGCATTGATTAATACTCTGGAATCTGTCGCCACTTGTTTTTCAAGGCCTGTCCCTACAATCGGAGCTTGTGGTTTCAATAGCGGAACAGCTTGTCTCATCATGTTTGAACCCATCAATGCACGGTTTGCATCATCATGTTCCAAGAAAGGAATCAATGAAGCCGAAATACCAGAAATCTGGTTTGGTGCAACATCTATCAAATCTACCTGAGTTGGTTCTACTACCGGATAATCACCATCAAGACGCGCAATTACTCTTTCGGTAGAAATAGAACCGTCATTGTTCATTTCTACGTTTGCCTGTGCAATTACTTTATCTTCTTCGTCTTCTGCATTCAGGAAAATAGGTGCGTTTTTCAAATCTACTTTTCCAGAATTTACTTTTCTGTACGGCGTTTCGATAAAACCGAGATTGTTGATTTTAGCATAAATTCCTAAAGAAGAAATCAAACCGATGTTTGGTCCTTCCGGGGTCTCAATCGGGCAGATTCTTCCGTAGTGCGTATGGTGAACGTCTCGAACCTCGAAACCTGCTCTTTCTCTCGATAAACCACCTGGTCCTAAAGCAGATAATCTTCTCTTGTGAGTGATTTCTGACAATGGATTGGTTTGATCCATAAACTGTGAAAGCTGGTTGGTTCCGAAGAATGAATTGATTACCGATGTTAAAGTTTTGGCATTAACCAAATCAATCGGGGTGAAAATTTCATTATCGCGTACGTTCATTCTCTCGCGAATTGTTCTTGCAATTCTGGAAAGACCTACGCCGAACTGACCCGACAATTGCTCACCAACAGTTTTTATTCTACGGTTTGACAAGTGGTCAATGTCATCAACTTCTGCTTTAGAATTTACCAATTCTATCAAATGTCTTACGATAGAAATGATGTCTTCTTTGGTTAAAACTTCTATTTTTTCAGAAATATTGAGTCCTAATTTTTTGTTCAATCTGTATCGCCCAACTTCACCTAATGAATATCTTTGTTCTGAGAAAAATAACTTGTCGATAATGCCTCTCGCTGTTTCTTCATCTGGCGGATCTGCGTTTCTTAACTGTCTGTAAATATATTCTACTGCTTCTTTTTCTGAGTTTGTAGGGTCTTTTTGCAGGGTATTCTGAATGATAGAAAACTCGTTGCTGTTTTCTTTGTGAATAAGGATTGATTTCACTCCGGAATCCAAAATCAAATCAAGGTGTTCTTTTTCGAGAACGGTTTCTCTGTCGAGGATGATTTCGTTTCTTTCAATGGAAACTACTTCACCGGTATCTTCGTCTACAAAATCTTCAAACCATGTGTTTAAAACTCTCGCTGCCAAAGTTCTTCCTTCCACTTTTTTCAAAGCGGCTTTGGAAACTTTCACTTCTTCAGCGAGGTCGAAAATCTGAAGAATATCTTTATCAGATTCGTAACCGATAGCTCTCAACAAAGTTGTCAACGGTAATTTTTTCTTCCGGTCGATGTACGCATACATTACGTTGTTGATGTCGGTTGTAAATTCCATCCAAGAACCTTTGAAAGGGATAATTCTGGAATAATACAATTTTGTTCCGTTGGCATGATAAGTCTGTCCGAAAAACACTCCCGGTGAACGATGTAATTGCGTTACAATAACACGTTCTGCACCGTTGATGATAAATGAACCACTTGGTGTCATGTAAGGAACTGGACCTAAATATACGTCCTGAATCACGGTTTGGAAATCTTCATGTTCTGGGTCGGTACAATACAATTTTAGACGTGCTTTCAGAGGGACAGAATAAGTAAGTCCTCTCTCTACACACTCATCAATCGAGTAGCGCGGTGAATCTACAAGATAATCCAAAAACTCAAGTACAAACTGGTTTCTGGAGTCTGTGATAGGGAAATTTTCTTCAAAGGTTTTGTAAAGTGTTTCGTTTACTCTGTTTTCCGGAAGTGTATCCAACTGGAAAAACTCTTTGAATGACTGGATCTGAATGTCTAAAAAGTCAGGTGTTTCAATTTTGCCTTTTGCAGAGGAAAAATTGATTCTTTCGTTACTCTGAGCTTTTGCGACTGCTTTAGATTTACTCATAAAAATAAATAAAGAATGAGGGTTAAAAAATATTTTGTTTAAAAAATATCAGAAAGCAGATTCGAGGTTTGAAATTCGAGATTTGGGATTTGTTTGGAATTGGAAAATTTGATTTTTGGCGCTATCAGAACTATTCCGGAATTCTTAAATCTTTGTTCTCGATTCTTGATTCTAATTTCTAACTGCAACGCCGGTATATCTTTTCACGGAGTAGTGCAAAATATTTTTTGGGTTTACTTTCGACGGTAAAAAACTTTGCAATCACCCAAATACGAAACCCCTTCCAAAAAACATTTGAAAGAGTTGATTTTCAATATTTTACTGATTTATAAACAATTATTCGCGCCAAAAGGAGTGCAAATGTACGGCTTTTTTGAGAGTTACACAAATGAAACTCAAACGAAATTATTTAAAGTTTTGTTAAAATTTAACCGGTTAGTTTTCCGAAGAAGGATTAAAAACACGCTGTCCCAATTCTTGGTCGAAAAGATAAAGTGCAGAAGGATTATCGCACACCATTTTTATTTTTGTTACCAGCTGCGATGCATTGGCTTCTTCTTCCACCTGTTCATTGACAAACCACTGCAAAAAAGAAACGGTGGCAAAATCGCCTTCGTCATTGGCATTTTTCATAATAGTGAAAATACTTTTGGTAACGAGTTTTTCGTGTTCTAATGCTTTCTCGAAAACTTCTGTGGCATCTCTGAAATCGTGTGGCGGTTTGTTGATTTGTCCTACAATGATTTCTGCACCTACATCATTCAGATAATCAAACATTTTATCGCCATGCATGAGTTCTTCTTTGCTCTGCACACGGAAATAATTGGCAATTCCGTCTAAATCTCTTGCCGAAAACCAAGCCGACATTGATAAATAATATTGTGAAGCGTATTGCTCATGAACAATTTGTTCGTTGATTAATGACGCAATTTTTTGACTAATCATAAAAACTTTATTTTTTCAAATTTAGCAATTTTTCCTGTAAAAAGAAAAAGCAGGAAAAATAAATTTCCCTGCTTTTATTTATCCATAAAACTTATGAACGTATTAGTTCTTCTCTGATATTCTTGCCTGCGATTCTTTCATTATTTTTCTTTCTTTCATTTTATCGCGCATTTTATCTTGCCCCTCATGTTTTTTGGCTTCCCATTTTTGGTACTGTTCAGGAGTTAAGATTGCTTTCATTTCAGCTTTATATTGCTCTTTTTTCGCTTTGAACTGCTCTGCTTTTGCTGCTCTTTCTGCCTGTAATTGAGGAGCATTAGCTTTTCTTTCTTCCATTTTTTTGTCCTGCAACGCTTTTATTTTAGCAACCTGATCATCAGAAAGCCCCAAATCTGCTTTCATCTTTTGCATTTTTTCAGCTCTTTTCTGTTCCATTTTAGCCGGATCCATTTTTTGGAATTTTTCTGTTTGCGCCATTGCGAAAGTTCCTAAAACTATGAACGCTGCGCTTAAAACTAATTTTTTCATTTTTTAAAATTTTGTTGTTATTTGTCTTTTTGATATGGTTTTAAATCATTGGTTAAATCACTGAATCATAAAGTTTTGTTAAAAAAAGAACAGCTCCGTTTTCCGGAACTGCTCCCCATCATTATTAACATTAAAAACCCAAAATTAGCGCGATGTAAATCGCTGTGCAGAGATTCTCTCGGAAGTTGCTGTTCTGAAACCGGCACCGGAATTTCTTTGTCCGCCGGAATTACTTTCTGTGCGGAAACCGCCCCTTCTCGTTCCTGTATTTGTTTCTCTCGGTCTATCTGTCGAATGATTTTTCGGTGTTGTTCTATTTCTGAAACCGTTGTTTCCTGCTTGGTTTAAACTATCATTAAAACCGTTTCCGGAAGTGTTGTTAAAGTTACCGCTATTTCTCGGCGGATTGGTAAAACCGAAATTTTGTCTCGGATTTGTTTTGTGAAATCGTACCCTGTCTATTTTATAACGGTTAATATTGATATTTCTGTATGCCGATACAATATAAATATTGGTTGCATAATACTTTCTTTTATAATTCTGATACCAAACTACCGGATTGTAACCACCGTAATAATTATTGGTGAAGACCACAAAAACTCTCGGTCCCAAAATTCTTTCTAATGCGTAAAATCTGTCATAATACCATCTGTCAGGATTGTACCTGTAGTAATTGTCCCAAGCTGAAAACGTAGGATACATACTGTTCAGCATTACAATCTGCTGGACTTGCCACGGTGAAAGACGATACGTTCTGAAAAATCGCTTCCAATTAATATCATTGATGCTTCTCATATAATCTGCGTAATTACTTTGGTAATAACTGTCGGTATAATAATCAGACGGATAATCGTAGTAATAATCATCAGGAAAATAATATTCGTCATCATAATCACCATTATAACCACTGTTGCTGTTGCTCGGATAATAATCCGGATAATTCTGTGCGGAAATCAATGTGGTAAAAAGCATCGACAATCCAAAAAGTATTTTTTTCATTTCAAATTTATTTGTTTGGTAATTATTTAATCATTATTAAAAAATTATGCCAAATTAAACTGTAAATTTTTTAAAATAATGAATGAATTACAATTATTAATGATATTCATTAATTATTTGATAACAAATAAAAAAGAAAGTTAAAACTGTGGTTTCAACTTTCTTTTTAAAACTATTTAAATAATTGATTTTTAAATTGTTAATTCGTTCAATGCTTATCATTTTCTGTTAGAATCCGAAATCCATTCTGCAATTTTTTGGTTGAAATTTTTTTTCTTCACTAAATGCTCAAGATTCAGATGCATTCTGTATCGCCAATAATTTGGGAAAACTGCAGGATTATTAATCCGCTCTTCATCTATATTGTGATGGACAAGTTCTGAATCGGTTGCTAAAAATTCCTGAATCGGAAAGATTGCCAACATCGCTTCATTGTAAAGATGCTGCTTCATAATGATTTCTGCCAGTTCCGGTTCAAGATTTCTAGGTGCAGTTCCGTGTTGACCGAGTTGCCGATGAAAATATTCCTGCGTGAGATTCCGGTTTTCAATCCACCATTGTCTGAGTGTGGAACTATCATGCGAACTTGCGGTAACTACATTCAGGTAACCTGCATTTTTCGGATTGTACCATGGTATATTTTCAGCAGCCATTCTTTGTACTTTGAGTGCGATAATCGCCAATCTATCCATGACTTTGGGAACACAATCGGGAACTAATCCCAAATCTTCGCCACAAATCAGCATATCTGTTGCGTTAAGAATTACCGGTAGTCTTTCCATTGCTTTTTCTTCCCAAAAATTGTCTTGTCTTTTAAAGAAATAGTCAGTATAAAGTGCTGAAAGTTTTCGTTTTTCATCACCGGAAAGATATTGATATGAAGCAGTTTTTTCGATATTAAATCTCGGGTGGTAAACTGTTTCACCGTTTCTTTCTTCCGCTAAAAATAAAACATTTGCACAGAGTGAAAGCAGTTTTTCTTCTAACCAAGGATCTGGGGCTTTTTTGAACTCATCTGCGAATTTTCTTTGGGTGTCAAATTCTTCTTTAAAGGAATAAGTACCATCAAAATGATTATTCATAAAGTGTTGCACCTCATCTACTCTATCGCCGAAATACCTCCAAAGGATTTCTTCATTTATAAAAGGTTTGCAATATCGCTCAAAATCAAACGGAATATTTTGAACTTTAAATTCATCAAGAGTTACCGGAACTGCGGGATAAAAATAGCCCAAAATTCCCTGTGTTGCAGTCATCGGCATTCGCCAAATCCTGAAAAATCCGAGAATATGATCAATTCTCATCGCATCAAAATATTGTTCCAAAGATTGCAATCGGTTAATCCACCATTGATAACCATCAGCTTTCATCACTTCCCAATTATAAGTCGGGAATTCCCAATTCTGCCCCAATTCCGTGAATTGATCAGGTGGTGCTCCTGCCTGAAAATCTGTTCCGAAAAGTTCCGGTTCTGTCCATGCTTCTACAGAATGTCGGTAAATACCAATCGGCAAATCACCCTTTATGGAAACTCCTAAATCATGAGTATAATCTACCGCATCTTTCAACTGAAAATGAAGTTGATACTGAATCCACGCATGGAGCATTGCCGTTTCGTAATTTTTGTTTTTGGGCGAAAAAAACGGGGCAATTTTTCCGGCGATGTACTTTTTGTGGGTTTTCCACTCGTTGAAATTTGGGGTTTTATACAAATCTCTCTGTACACAAAATGCGCAGTACGGAAGTAGCCATTTCTGATTGTCTTTAATGAATTTTTTGAAATTTCGGTCTTTTAAAATTTCGGTTTTATGGGTTTCAAAAATGGCTTTTGCAAATTTCCACTTTCCGGAAATCATTTTTTCGTAATCAATTAAATTTAATTCATTTAATTCGGCTTTTTCGGCTTCATATTCTTTTTGAAGATTTTTAGAAAGTTTGAATTCTAAATTGTCAATGGAAAGATATTGAGGATGAAGCGCATATACTGAAATCGCCGCATAAGGATATGAATCTGTCCAACTATAATTTGCAGTAGTATCGTTTATCGGCAGAATCTGTATCATTCCCAAATCGGTTTGTTTTGCCCAATCTGCCAATTTTTTCAAATCGGGAAATTCGCCCACTCCGAAACCATTTTCCGTTCTCAGCGAAAAAACCGGAACGGCAACTCCTGCTGCATGATACATTTCGTGCGATTTGAATTTGAAATAATGGTCGGCTTTTATCTGCAAAATATTTTTATCGGTGTTTGGTAAAGCCAATCTGTTGCTGCCGGATTCTAACCCGAAAACATCTCCCGATTTCATGTTCATCAAACCGTATTTATATTCAATGATTTGATTTCCCGGGATTTCTACTGCTGCTTCCCAAATTCCGATCTCAGTTTGCTTCATGGGAACGGTTTTCAGCCATTCCCAATTTCCAAGTGCTTCACAATTTCCGATTATCACCACTCTACAATCCGGATGGTAAATCGGTGCTTCGATTCTGAACAAATGCGAATGTTTTTTCAGTATCGAAACTTTTTCGGGTTTGAAGCCGCTTAATGTGTTTTTCAGCACTTTATTGTTCAGATAATTTTCAGGATAGTTCCTGCAATTCCAAGTATCAAAAATTACAAATTCATCATAATTATGCCGAAAATTGAGATGATGCAACGAGTGCTCTTCATCTAAAATAATTCCTGATTCGTCTGTCAATTGGTATTGATAACGTATTGTTTTCGAGAAATAATCTACTTCTGCGGTATGGTTTCCGTTGTCGTTATTCAGCGGGTGGATTTTATCTTCACAACCGTATTCTTTCACCAAAAGCTGCATTTTTTCACCCAGCTTGGTTTTGAAATGAATATTAAAATAAAGTTTCATAAAAGATTAAATCAAAACATAAGTTGTCCCTTCTCTTCCATCTTTCAGTTCTATTCCTTTTTCTAGAAGTTTATCACGAATTTGATCTGAAAGTTCAAAATTTTTGGCTTTTCTTGACTGATTTCTCAATTCGATTAAAACCTGCAAAGCTTGGTCGAGTTTTTCATTATTATTTTCTTCGATATTCTGCAAACCGAGAACTTCATAAACAATTGAATTTAAAAATGATTTTAAATCTTCTAAATCTTCTGCTGAAATGGTTTCTTTTCCGTCTTTCAATTTAAAGATAAAACTTACCGCTTCAAACAAATGGGAAATCAAAATTGGCGAATTGAAATCATCGAGCAAAGCATCGTAGCATTTTTGTTTCCATTCAGAAAGCTGGAAATCGGAAGCTGGAAGCTGGAAGTTTTCACTATTAATTTTTAATTCTTCATTATTAATTAATTTAACCGCTTCCATCAATCTTTGATAACCTTTTTCACTTGCGACCATGGCTTCGTTGGAAATATCTAAAACACTGCGATAATGTGCCTGTAAAAAATTGAAACGCACAATCGACGGATGAAACGGCTTTTCAAAAAAATCGTTATTTCCGGAAACCAATTCCATTGGAAGAATATAATTTCCGGTAGATTTGCTCATTCTTTGTCCGTTCATTGTGAGCATATTTGCGTGAAGCCAATAATTGACGGGTTCTATTCCGTTACATGCTTTTCCTTGCGCAACTTCACATTCGTGGTGTGGAAATTTCAAATCCATTCCACCGCCGTGAATGTCAAAATTATCTCCTAAATATTTGGTACTCATCGCTGTACATTCTAAATGCCATCCGGGAAAACCTTCTCCCCATGGAGAATTCCAACGCATAATATGTGCAGGAGATGCCGATTTCCAAAGTGCAAAATCTTGCGGATTTTTCTTTTCATTTTGCCCGTCTAAATCTCTTGTGTTGGCAAAAAGTTCTTCGATATTTCTTCGGGAAAGTTCACCATAATTCAGTCCGCGTTCGTTGTATTCCAAAACATCGAAATACACAGAACCGTTGCTTTCGTACGCGAAACCTTTTTCGATGAGTTTTTCAGTAAGTTCGATTTGTTCTAAAATATGTCCGGTTGCAGTTGGTTCAATTGTTGGCGGAAGAAGATTAAATGTTTCCAGAACTTTATGAAAATCTACGGTATATTTTTGTACGATTTCCATTGGTTCGAGTTTTTCCAAACGGGTTTGCTTTACGAAACGGTCATTTTCTACATTTCCGTCGTCTGTCAAATGTCCTGCATCGGTAATATTCCGCACATAACGGACTTTGTAGTCGAGAAAAACCAGCGTTCTGTAAATGAAATCGAAAGACATAAAAGTTCGTACATTTCCCAAATGCACATTGCTGTAAACTGTTGGTCCGCAAACGTACATTCCGACATTTCCTTCGAGAATCGGTTTGAAAATTTCTTTTTCTCCGGAGAGAGAGTTGTATATTTTTAAGTTCATTGGTTTTAATTAAAATTTTGAATGATTAAAAATTCAAAAATTTCATAATAAATTTTATTAATCAAACTTCGTGTGGCTCCCTACATAATGCAAAAATTCTTGTCTTGTAATTGGATTGGTACGGAAAATCCCACTGAGTTCGGCTGTAATTGTAGAACTTGCGGTGTCTTTTATTCCGCGACAATTTACGCAAAGATGTTTTGCATCAATGATGCAGGCAACGTCTTTCGTTCCGAGTGCTTCTTTCATTGCATCAACAATCTGCATAGTCAATCGTTCCTGAACTTGCGGGCGTTTTGCATAATAATCTACAATACGGTTAATTTTAGAAAGTCCTATAACTTCTCCGTTGGAAATATATGCAACGTGAGCTTTCCCGATAATCGGCAGAAAATGATGTTCGCAAAACGAATATACTGTAATATCTTTTTCCACCAACATTTGACGATATTTGTACTTATTGGAAAATGTGGAAATCGCAGGTTTGTTTTCGGGAAGCAGTCCGCCGAAAATTTCATTTACATACATTTTTGCAACACGTTTCGGAGAATCTTTCAAAGAATCATCGGTCATATCCAAACCTAATGTCTGCATAATTTCAGCGAAAAGCATTTCTATTTTTTCGATTTTTTCCTGCGGTTTCAGCTCGAATGCATCGGGACGAATCGGAGTGTGTTCTTTTCCGGTGAAAACATCGTCGTCGTTATCAAAATTCTGATTCATAGTTTTAATAATGAAAAGACAAAATTAGGGA
>CAZHFE010000049.1:0-15873 GCA_964532055.1 uncultured Kaistella sp.
AGGTTACTTTTTTGAATTTTGTTCCTTTGTAACCCGTTCCGCGTCCGTCAACACATGCTACGATGTAACCTTTCTGCACCAGATGATTAAACCATAATCCGTTTCCTGCATCCCACGAATTAGAAACCTGTTGAGAACCAGGACCAGAATATTGATACATAAAAAGCGGATATTTTTTGTTAGGATCAAAATTTTTCGGTTTCATAATCCAAGCATTCATTTGGTCGCCTGCTTCATTCGGAATGGTAAAAAATTCTTTGGTTACCACATTATCTGCTTGTAATTTTTTCAGTTGCTCATCGTTGTTTTGCAGTTCTTTTACCGTTTTTCCGTTTCCGTCTTTAAGAACGTAAGTATAAGGTTTTACGGCATTTGAAGAAGTTTCGATAAAGTAATTGAAATTCTTGCTGAAACTTGCACTGTTATTTCCCTCTGGATTAGATAGCAGTATAGATTTTCCGTTTTCGATATTAATTTTAGAAACTACTTTGTTGATGCTTCCTTTTTCGGTAGTTTGTATGAGGATTTCCTTTGTTTTCGGGTTATAACCATAATAGTTAGTTACTTCCCAGTTTCCTTTGGTAATCTGTTTTTTCAGTTTTCCGTTTTGATCGTACCAGTAAAGGTGACGGTTTCCGTCGCGTTCAGAACCCCAAAGAAAAGAGTTGTCATCAAGAAATTCCAGCGTTACATTGTCTGTATCAATCCATTTGTCATCTGTTTCGGTAAATAATTTGGCGATGTTTCCTGTTTTGGTATTGACTTTAAGAATGTCTGTAGCATTTTGCAACCGCTCGGAAGTGATGAGAACAATTTCATCTGGTTTTGCGGTTTTATAAACATCAGTAATGTAATAGTTTTTAAATCCGGACAGATTCAAAGCAACCGTTTTTCCCGAATCTAAACGATAAAGATGTGCAGAAACCACCGAGTTTTTTTCCCCTGCTTTCGGATATTTGAAACGCATTTCAGAAGGATATAGTTGCTTTCCATAAATTGGGATATATACTTCGGGAACTTCCGTTTCATTGGACTTTACAAAGACAATGGCATCAGAATTTTTTGTCCATTCGTATAATCTTGCATGTCCGAATTCTTCTTCATACACCCAATCAGCAAGTCCGTTCAGGATATGGTTTTTCTTTCCGTCGTTAGTAATCTGCGTGATTTTTCCTGAATTCAAATCTTGATAAAACAAATTATTATCTGCAATAAAGGCAACTTTGCTTCCGTCAGGAGAAAATGCAGGTTCCTGCACAGAATTTCCGTTATTCAAAGTAGTTGTTTTACCTGATTTCAAATCTTTTAATTCGTATTTTCCGAAGAAAGAATGTCTGTAAATTGGTTCGCTGCTTTTTAATAAAAGAATCTTGGATTCATCGTCATTAAAGGTGTAAGACTCAAAACTTCCATCAACAATATTTCCTTGTTTTTCCGAAGTTTTGTAGGAATATTTTACAATGCCGTCTTTTTCGATTACGGCGTAATCTTCACCGTTTTTCAGTGAAGCAATACCGGAAATTCCTTTTCCTCGGTAATATCCCGAATAAATTTTATCTAAGGTAATTTCCTGCGAAATTCCTGCTGTATAAACTAAAATTGAAAGTGTTAAAATGAGTTTTTTCATATTATTAAGATACTTATTATTTTTAATGGTGATATGTAATCTGTCGATTTCATAAATAAATTTCGATGATTTCAAAGATAACAATTTTCTTAAAATGAGTTAAACTTCTTTTCAGGGATTTTCTTGGCAGGTTAGTTGATGTATTTTTAGAATAATTTTTAAAACATCAATTATGGAAACAAGTTCACAAAATGAAAAATTAAGCAGATATACTTTGGGGAACTCTGTTATTTATACAGGTTTTGCTACTTTTCAGGACGCAGAAAACTATGCTCGTGAAAATGGCGGAAATCTTGTTGAAGTAGGTTTCAAAGACGGAAATGACAATCCGCAGATTACAAATGAAGCAGGTTTGATTGAGCAAAAGCTGCACTATTTTGTAGAAGCAGGATCGGAATATCAATTTATTCATTCCACAGATGCAGGATTTCGGGATTATGCAGATGAGCTACAGAAAATAAATTCTAATGAGATAAAAGGTTATAGCCCCGAAGAAAAATTCCTAAGCAATGGTGAAAGAGAAATTGCAGAAGACCCGATTATCGTCATCAAAAACGGAAAGTTTCAATCGGTAACTTCCCGCGAACGCTCAAAATATCTGAAACAAGCGAATGTTTATGAAATAGGAGTGGAATTGGGAAAATAATTTGAGCATTTTGTCATTGACATCCTTACTAATTTTATTGCAGATTTAATAGTTAATACAGATTTTGATAATAATTTATTAATCTGCGAAAATTTATGCAATCAGCGAACATTAAAAAATCACGGTTCAAAACTCTCAAATTTTCCGTTTTCGTAGAAGAAAACAATTTTTATTATTTTATATTGTTGATTTTGAGTTTGTTGTGAAATATTTTGGTTTTCCCGAACTTCTAATCGCTGAGAATCGCTTATTTTTTCTTTTTCGGAAATTGGTGCATAAATTTCAGATTCTCGAGGATAATCTTTCAAAACACGATCTTCACTTTCGGTAATTCCGAAATTATCATCATCAATTAATGAGAACAAATCGGGTAGGGAAGCAGTTTTCAGCTTTTCGGGAACTTCCTCTTTTTTCAGCATTTCACCCTTGTTTTCAATGAGCCATTCCCATTCCAACTCGGGAAATCGGTTTTTTATTTTAATCAGAAAATCGAGCGAGGGTTTGTTTCTTCCTGATGTGATGTGCGAAATATTAGAACGTTGCACTTCTATTTCATCTGCAAACTCCGACAATGAAAATCCCGAATATTCTATAATCTTTGAAATTCTTTCTTTTATATCCATGATTACAAATGTAAATAATTATTTCACAAAAGTAAAATACAAATGTACACAAAAGAAAATATTCAATGTTTACAAAAGTAAAATTAAGGATATAATAAATTGATTTATAGTATAATTAACCAGTTTACAATTTTAAATTAATGACGTAAATGTTCATCTTTTTCAGGGTTGAACTTCAATTTTCTTTCTTTTTTCTGTTCAGGAAATACTAACGAAAAGAAAATGCTCAATCCTAAAATCCCGACAATCACTACCAAAGAATGGGTGGTTGAAAAACCGAGCTCATCTAAATAATGATGCAGAATCATCTTGAACCCGATGAAAGTCAGCAGCAAAGCCAAACCTATTTTCAGGAAACGGAACTTGTCGATAATTCCTGCCAAAAGGAAGAACATCGAACGCAGACCGATAATTGCAAAAATATTAGAAAAAAATACGATATATGGGTCTTTTGTTACCGAAAAAATTGCAGGAATACTGTCCACAGCAAAGATTAAATCTGTTCCCTCAATGATTAAAAGTACTAGAAATAATGGAGTAATTTTTCTAATTCCGTCAATTTTTACGAAGAATTTGTCGCTCACAAAATGATTATGAACTTTGAAATATTTATTGGCAAACTTTACGAGAGCATGATTTTGCGGATTTATTTGTTCTTTTTTGTTTCGGTCTAAAAACATCTTGATTCCGGTAAAAACCAAGAACGCCCCGAAAACATACATAATCCATTCGAACTTTTCAATGAGAGCCGCTCCTAAGAAAATGAAGATAAAACGCATTACAACCGCTCCTAAAATTCCCCAGAAAAGAACTCGGTGATAATTTTTAGGAGCAACACCAAATCCACTGAAAATAAGTACGATAACAAAAATATTATCCACAGAAAGTGCATATTCCAAAACGTATCCCGTCAAATATTCTAATCCGAGATTCTGGTTGTACAATAAAATACTGTGCTCCAGATTGTCGGGAATGATTTTCACCGGGTGATGATGTTTCTTAATGATGTGCTGCAGCTTTTCCATACTGTCGATTCCGTGGAGCAGATGACCGTAAGAAATCAACACAAAGTAAAAACCTATTGAAAGTGCAACCACGAAAAAACTCATTAAACCTGCCTGTTTCATAGAAACCGCAGAAGATTTTTTCCCGAACAATCCCAAATCTAAAGCGAGGATAAAAAAGATAAAAATCAGAAAACCTATAAGGAATATATTCTCGTTTGTCATAAATTAAATTGTAAGCAAAGATAAAGGATTTTATCATTTCTATGTTATTTACGAATGTATATTAGATTGTATGAAACAGGATTTAAAAACCTTATCCTGTTTAATTTTTTTTCATACAAATGGAGTTATCAGCACTATTTTACAGTTAAAGTATATTTTATAAATAACTTTATATAAATATTTTTAAAAACTGATTTACAATAAATTATAATTTTAGATTAAAAATAATTCAATCCACAAAATTATTAACAGACAAACTGACATTTTGTAACGTTTGAATGTTTTACAAAAGTGAATTTTATAATTCCGTCAAAAAAAATTAAATTTGAAAAATGTAAAATTCTGAAAAGATGTCCGAAAATTTTTGTTACCGAAAAAATCCCGATTTCCCAAACCGTTATATTTCCCCCGAAAAATTATTTTTTTATCTACAGGCGAATTTCAGCGATTATATTTCAGAGGTTGGGAAATCATATTTGGGAAAACCAATCTATATGATGAAACTGGGAAATGGCGGAACAAAAATTCTCGCGTGGTCGCAAATGCACGGAAACGAATCTAACGCAACTCACGCAATTCTCGATTTACTCGAGGTTTTCAAATATCAACCAAATCTGAAAGAAGATTTGTTTTCTAAAATTTCGCTGGATTTTATTTTTATGCTGAATCCGGACGGAGCAGAAAAATGGACGAGAAGAAATGCTTTGGATATTGATATGAACAGGGATTTTTTTAAACTTTCCAGCAAAGAATTTCCCATTCTGAAAAATATTGCAGAAAAAGGAGGTTACGATTTTGCACTGAATCTTCACGAGCAGAGAACCATTTTCACAACAGACGGAAAAAATCCTGCAACACTTTCATTTTTAGCACCTTCCGAAAATCAAGAAAGGGAAATCACAGAGACTCGTAAAAAAGCAATGGCAGTTGTTGCGAAGATTTATGAAAATATAATACACCTGATTCCTAAAAAAATAGCGAGATACTCCGATGAGTTTTACCCGACTTCTACAGGAGATAATTTGATGAGAATGGGGATTCCGAATGTGTTGTTTGAAGGAGGTCATTTTCCAAATGATTACAAAAGAGAAGAAACCCGAAAAATTTATACTATTGCTTTGTATGAAGTTCTTAAAGCAATTTCTGAACTAAATAGTTCTACAGAAAATTGGGAAAAATATTTGGAAATTCCTGAAAATAAAGAAACCCATTACGACGTGATTTACCGAAACGTAAAATTGAATACGGATTTTGATTGCGTTCTGGATATTGCCGTACAATACAGGGAAGAACTGAAAGAAGGCGATGATGAAATTTCCTTTGTCCCGATTGTGGTGGAAGTAGGAGATGTCGGGAAAAAGAAGGGCTGGAAAGAATTTGACTGTACCGGAAAAACCTTTGTTTCAGAGAAAAAATTCCCGAAACTTGATGCAGTAGTCAATTTCAGAATTGAGTAAAAAGAAAAGCAGAATCGAAACAATTCTGCTTTTTTAGTATGTATGTTAATTTTAATTATTTATACGTTTTTGAGTTGGATTTAATATAAGTAATTAGAGCGTTGAATAGCGGATTAAATGTATTTTGGTCATTTACTCCAACCCAAAATTCATCATATAAAGTATCACCTACAAATATTTCATCAAAATCTTCGGGATTAACTAATTTTAATTGTATTCTCTTACTTTTTTCTTTATTGTCATCAAACTTCAGATATAGAAATTTCTTATATTTTCTATAAGCATTGTTAATACCAATTTTGCCGGTAAGAGTCCCAACTTCATCTTGCTTATTATCTTTTATGATTTCTTTCTCTAAATCATCAAAAGTAATAACTCTATCAAAATAGCCGATTTTTTCAGCCATTCCTTTCATAAAAGTATTATTAGGAACAACAAGAAGCCCTTTGTTGTTATCCAAATCGAAAGGTTTATTTACTAGAATAACTGCTTTTTTAGAGGATTCAAAATATCCGTCTTGTTGTTTGTCGGATACTTTCATAACAGTACAACTGTGAATTGATAAAGTTGTTAAAACTAAAATTGGGAAAATTATTTTTTTCATTTTATTAATTTGAATATCGTTTAATAGGAAATTTGTATTACTCAACCACTTTAATTCCGTTTGCTAAAAATCTGATTTCTTCTTTCGGTTCAGTGATGGCATCAATTTCCGCTTGAGATTTTTTAGCGTCTTCTGCATAATGTTTCAGTTCATCTACGGAAGTTACTTTTTTTTCGGCTTTTCCTTCCAATACTACGTTTTTCCCTTTCAGAGCGGTAGGAACGAAGAACGCGTAATCTTTCATTTTTACGAAAAACTGTTCGTTATTTTCGGTTTCCACAGTCAGCCAGCACCCTTTTTTCTCGCATACATCGGTTACTTTTCCCTTTACGGCAACGTTTTCCAATTTTTTGGATTTCTTTAATTCCTTATTCAGTTTGGAAGGAGTTATTGCTTTTTTCTCTGATTTTTCGGTTACACCAGCTCCGTAAATATCACCAACTAAAGCGTTTCCTGCAGGAGGAGAAAATTTAGGCTTTGTAGCTTCCTGAGCGAAAACGGCGGTAGAAATTGCTATCGTTAAAATAAATGCTAATTTTTTCATTTTTTAAAAATTTTTACAAAAATAATGATTTTTTATGTTTAAATATAATTGAATATTAATTTTCCGGATTTGATAAATATTTTTATAAAAAGTTCTATATTTACTCGTTATTTTTAATTTTAATACAAAAATCTGTATGCAAAAAAAACTAAAACTTTGGGACGCAACAATGCTTGTAATGGGCTCAATGATTGGGAGCGGAATATTTATCGTGAGTTCTGATATGATGAGGAATCTTGGTTCCGGATACTGGTTAATCACAGTTTGGGTGATTACCGGAATTATGACGATTGCAGCCGCAATTTCTTACGGCGAACTTTCATCAATGTTCCCGAAAGCAGGTGGACAATACACTTACATTACCGAGATTTTCGGAAGACGGCTCGGTTTTCTTTACGGGTGGGGAATGTTTACGGTAATCCAAACCGGAACTATTGCGGCAGTTGCAATGGCTTTCGGAAAATTTACGGCATATCTCATTCCGTGGCTGAATGACGCCGCATCGATTTTCCAAAGTGGAGAATTTAAAATCACGTGGATTCAGATACTTTCTATAGGAGTGATTCTGCTGCTGAGTTTCATCAATACTAAAGGAGTTAAAAGCGGGAAAATGTTGCAAAATATCTTTACTTCTTCTAAAATTTTGGCACTTCTCGGTTTGATAATTTTAGGATTTCTGTTGATTAAAAATTCGCATTGGACAGAAAATATGAATTTCGGTTGGGATTCTTTCCAAAATCTGAAATCAGAAGGTTGGAAAACCATTGGCGGAACTGCTTTACTTGGCGGAATTGCCGCTGCAATGGTAGGTTCTGTATTTTCGAGTGTTGCGTGGGAAAACGTAACTTTCGTTTCGGGGGAAATTGAAAATCCTAAAAAGAATGTTGTAAAATCTATGGTTTTGGGAACAAGTGCTGTAATGGTGCTTTATCTGCTGGTAAATTTCGTTTATCTGAATGCTTTAGACAGAGACGGAATTGCATTTGCCGCCAATGATAGAGTTGCGGTGGCTGCATCGCAGAATATTTTCGGAAATGCGGGAACAGTGATTATTGCTGTTTTGGTGATGATTTCCACATTCGGCTGTGTAAACGGAATTGTTTTGGCCGGAGCGAGAGTTTTTCAGACAATGGCGAAAGACGGCTTATTTCTGAAACAGGCAATTGAAAACAACAAAAATAATGTTCCCGAAAAATCGCTTTGGATGCAGGGAATTTGGGCATCTGTTCTTTGTCTTAGCGGACAATATGGCGATTTGCTCGATATGATTTCTTTTGTTATCGTGCTGTTTTATATGATTACCGTTTTTGGGGTGATTTATTTAAGGATTAAAAAACCCGATGCAGAAAGACCTTACAAAACTTGGCTTTATCCGATAACGCCGATTATTTATCTGCTGATAGGAACTGCATTTTGTGTTTTGCTCATCATCTTCAAACCGCAATATACTTGGCCCGGATTTATCCTGATTTTATTGGGACTTCCTGTGTACTGGTTTATCGGAAGAAAACAGAAAAATGATTCATAATTTATTCATTGTTTATTTAGAAAATTTATATTACTCATGATACAGTAATTTTGTGTTCCTCTGAAAGCAGTATATTTGCGGGATAAAATTTTAAATAAACACATTAAAAATGATAGTTCTCGGCAGCAATTCTGAAATAGCACAGCAATTTGTAGAAGAATGTTTGGTAAAAGGGGAAAAATATCCGGTGGTGTATCTTTTGAGTTCCAACACTGAAACCACAGAAAAATTTGCACAGCATATTAACGTAAAATATTTGCAGCAATCGGAAATCATCGAACTCGATTTGATGAAAGAACTCGATTATTCTAAGTTTGAGAACATTCGTTCAGAACTGCTTTTCTGTGCATCGGGTTATCTCGGTTTAGGAACGGAAGACGGACTTTATGACCGTGACAATACCGAAAAAATCATTGACATCAATTATGCAAAACTCGTTCCCGTTCTCAATTTTTTCGCCCAAAAAATGGAATCCCAACGCAGCGGAACAATGGTCGTATTATCATCTGTTGCAGGTGAAAGAGGAAGACAGAGCAATTTCATCTACGGAAGTGCAAAAGCAGGATTAACTGCTTATCTCAGCGGACTCAGAAATTACCTGTTCGATAAAAAAGTACATATTCTCACTGTAAAACCCGGTTTTATGGCAACAAAAATGACGGAAGGTTTACCGCTCAATCCGGCGCTTACAGCAACACCGAAACAGGCAGCTTCCGGAATTTACAAAGCATATAAAAAACAAAAAAATGTAGCGTATATTCTGCCGATTTGGGCAATTATCATGTTGATTATCAGAAATATTCCCGAGTTTATCTTTAAGAAAATGAAATTATAAAATTCTGGTGATGAATCAAGACACTATTTGTGCACTCGCAACGGCAAACGGAACAGGAGCCATCGGAATTATCAGAATTTCGGGTGAAAAATCTTTTGAAATTGTCAACAGAATTTTTGAGGGAAAAGATTTAACGAAAGTGGATTCTCATACGGTTCATTATGGGTTTATCGTTGATAAGAGCCAAGTCTTCGACTCCGCTCAGACTGACATCCAGCATCCAGCATCCAACATCCAGCCGGAAATCATCGACGAAGTCATGGTTTCCATTTTCCACGCTCCGAAAACCTTTACCACTGAAAATTCCGTAGAAATTTCGTTTCACGGTTCACCGTATATCGGGAAGAAAATTCTGGAAGTTCTGCTAAAAAACGGAGCAAGAATGGCGAAAGCAGGTGAGTTTACGATGCGTGCATTTCTGAACGGAAGAATTGATTTATCACAAGCGGAATCTATCGCGGATTTGATTGCATCGGAAAATGAGGCATCGCGGAAAGTCGCTCTGAATCAGTTGAAAGGCGGAATTTCAAATGAAATATCAATACTTAGAAATGATTTGCTGAATTTCACTTCGTTAATTGAACTCGAACTTGATTTTGCGGAGGAAGATGTGGAGTTTGCAGACCGAGCTGCTTTGAAGAGTTTAATTCAAAATTTAAAATCAAAACTCGGAAGTTTGCTGGATAGTTTCACTTACGGAAACGCGATTAAAAATGGAACGGCGGTTGCCATTATCGGAAAACCGAATGCTGGAAAATCTACGCTTCTGAATACGCTTCTGAAAGAAGAACGCGCGATTGTGAGCAGCATTGCAGGAACGACAAGAGATACGATTGAAGAAATTCTGCACATTAAAGGACACGCTTTTCGGTTGATTGACACAGCCGGATTGCGTGAAACTTCAGACGAAATCGAAGCAATTGGTGTAGAAAAAGCAAAGGAAAAAGTAGAAAAAGCCGATGTTCTGATTTATCTTATCGATGCTTCCACAACCGATTTTTCTGAAGATTTTGAAATGCTGAAACCGCTTTTGAGAGAAGATTTGAAGTTGATAATTTGTCTTACCAAAATTGATGAAGTCGTACCGACTAAATTTGATGAAATAGAAAATCTTTTCCGAAACAAAATCCAAAATCCGTTTGATTTCATTAAAATTTCTGCATTGGAAAACCGCAATATTCAGGATTTGAAAAACGAACTTTCCTCTTATGTGGAAGAACTGAAATCCGAAGAAGGAAACGTAGTCATTACCAATCAGCGTCATTACGAAGCCCTGCAAAAATCCCTGGAATCCGTAAATCGGGTAGAAGAAGCGGTCAATTCCCAAATTACGACCGAACTTTTGGCGTATGAACTGAGGAATGCACTGGAAAATTTAGGACTGATTTCCGGTGAGTTTACAAACGATGAAGTGCTTGGTAACATATTTTCCCGCTTTTGCATAGGTAAATAAAATTTTAAAAAAGTACAAAATCCTTATATTTTTTTTCATTGTTAATTTTCTTTTATAAATTTAGAGGATTTTATAAAGTATATCATTATGTCCTTTAACGAAAACTCCCGTGTGAAAATTCCGGCTTTGTTGCATTTGATGCGATTGGGTTATCAATATATTCCTTTGTCGAAACAGATTAGGAGAGAAGATACAAATATATTTGAAGATATTTTTGTGGCGAGTTTATTACGTATCAATACTGAAGTGAGCAGGGAAGAAGTGTTGAGAATATTGGATGAAATAAGTTTGGAATTGGATTATGAAGATTTGGGAAAGAAATTTTATCAAAGGCTTACGGCGACTTCAGGAATTAAACTGATTGATTTCAAAAATTTCAACAACAATAGTTTTCACATTACCACAGAACTTACCTGTAAAAATGGGGATGAAGAATTTCGTCCCGATATTACGATTCTGATTAACGGAATGCCTTTGGCATTTGTAGAGGTAAAAAAACCACACAATAAAGATGGTGTGATTGCGGAGAGAATCCGTATCAATCAACGATTCAAAAACAGGCATTTCCGAAAGTTTGCCAACATCACGCAGTTGATGGTTTTCTCCAATAATATGGAATATGAAGACGGTATTGTTGAACCTGTTTTCGGTGCTTTTTATGCTACATCCGGCTATTCTGATTTGAATTTCAATTACTTCCGAGAAGATGAAAATTATCCTGTAAAGCAAAAATTATTAATGATTTCGGAGCAACAGGAAAATGATATTTTAAAAGACAATAACCTTTTGGTTATCAAACATAATCCGGAATTTGCTACTAATAAATCGGAATATTCGCCCACACATCGCATTCTTACCTCTTTGTTTAGTAAAGAGCGTTTGGCTTTTGTGTTGAAATATGCCATTGCTTTTGTAGATGAAATAAAAGAGGATGGAACAGTAGATAAGCAAAAGCATATTATGCGTTATCCGCAACTGTTTGCAACTTTGGCAATTGCAGCAAAATTGGATGAAGGTAAGAATAAAGGTATAATTTGGCACACGCAAGGTTCGGGAAAAACGGCTTTGGCATATTACAACGTAAAACATCTTACCGATTATTTTCAGAAGAAAAACACGATTCCCAAATTTTATTTTATTGTTGACCGTTTGGATTTGTTGATACAGGCTTCTACAGAATTTTCTAATCGCGGATTGAAAGTAAATCCGGTCAATTCTCGTCTGGAGTTCATTAATGAAATGAAAACAGTAAGTGCCAATACGAATGACAGCGGACAAGCCGAAATTACGGTTGTGAACATTCAGAAATTCAGTGAAGATTCCATAGCAAAAGAAGATATTGATTACGACATTAATACGCAAAGGGTTTTCTTCTTGGATGAAGCACACCGAAGTTACAATCCCAAAGGGAATTACCTCGCCAACTTAATCAACTCTGACAAAAATGCAGTAAAGATTGCACTTACCGGAACACCATTGTTGAGAGAAGTTGCTAAAGAATACGATAGCAAATTACTGTTCGGAAACTATTTTCATAAATATTATTACAACCGTTCTATTGCCGATGGATACACTCTTCGATTGATTCGGGAAGAAATTGAAGGCAGTTTCAAAATGGAAATGAAGGAGGTAATGGAGAAAATAAAAGTGCTGAAAGGCGACATCAAAACTTCTGATGTGTATGCGGATAGGAATTTTGCTTCAGGTTTGCTCGATTACATCACTAAAGATTTACAGGATTTCAGAAACAGAGAGCAAGACGAAACGCTGGGTGCAATGGTGGTTTGCGATTCTTCCAAACAAACTAAAATGCTTTTTCAATTGTTTGAGGAAAGATATGGCATACAAGAAACAAATGCCGAAAAATTACCGATGGTTGCAGAACCAAGAGCTCCTTATGGAAACCGTAAAAAGAAAGATTTATCTGCGGCTTTGATTCTCCACGATGAGAATGATAAAGCCATCAGAAAAGAATTAATCAAAGCTTATAAAGTTGGGAAAATAGATGTTCTTTTTGTCTTTAATATGCTTTTGACAGGTTTTGATGCGAAGCGATTAAAGAAATTGTATCTCGCAAGAGTGATTCAAGACCATAATCTATTGCAGACTTTAACGAGAGTGAACCGTCCGTATAAGAAATACCAATATGGTTATGTAGTGGATTTTGCCGATATTTCTAAAGCATTCGACAGAACCAATCAGTTGTATTTTCAGGAATTGCAAGACGAGTTGGGCGATGAAATGGAAATGTATTCGCATTTGTTCAAATCTGAAAATGAAATTAAAGAAGAGATAGAGCAAATAAAGGAAACGCTTTTCCATTATAACACCGAAAATAAAGAAATTTTCTCGCAGCAGATAGAACAACTTAATGACAAAAAGAAATTACTGGAACTTATCAAAGCATTAAGAACAGCCAAAGAACTCAAAAATATTATTGCCATTAATGGTTATGAAGGATTTGGAGAATTGGTAGATTTTGATGTACTCAACCGATTGCTGATTGAAACACAAGCTCGTCTAGAGAGTTTGAATTTTGTGGAGAATCTGAACAATGAAAGCGAAAATCAAAATATACTCAATGCGGCTTTAGAAGAAATCATTTTTAAGTTTATAAAAGTTGGTGAAGAAGAATTGAAATTGGCAGATGAATACAAAGACCAGCTCCGCAAAACAAGAGAGGCTTTGCAGTTCAATTTTGACCAACAAGACCCACATTTTGTCAGTTTGAAAGAAGAATTGGAGCGTATTTTCAAAAAGAAAAATCTATCGGAAACCATGCAAGTCGATATGGTGGAAAATATGCAATTGCTTCGCCAAATTCACGATAAAGCCAAAGAACTCAATCGGGAAAACAATCTTCTGAAAGCGAAATATGAGAATGACGAACGCTATGCCCGCATTCATAAACGCTTGCAGGAAAAACCGCAACTTTCGGTAAAAGAAATGCAGTTGCATCGTGCATTGATGCAGGTAAAAAAAGAAGTGGACGATAAACTCGCTGGTCAGGAAGATTTTATGAAAAACGAAGCCTTGTTTGACCGCTATATTACTAAACTCATTGCAGAACAATTTGTAATACAAGAAAAAATAAAATTAGATACAACCGCTCGGCAAGACATCAGCACATTGGTAGCGAATGAATACTTGCAGGCTTATCACAATAGATTATATTAAAAATGACGCAGGATATTAACTATACCACCAAAACCAAACAATTGATTGATAACTTAAAAAGTGTTTGTGCTAATTACGGTTTAGGAAACGACGGAAATGAATTTAAAATTATCTCACAAGTATTTTTGTATAAATTCTTGAGCGACAAATACCGTTACGAAGTAAAAAAGAAAAGAGCCGAACTGGGCAACGACATAGACGAAGAATTGTTGATGGATTTACTGGACGAAAATGTGCCACGATTCAAACCGCATCAGCAAATCGAACATTTGTATAACAATCAAAATGCAGATGATTTTGACAAAACTTTTGATGATACGTTGCGGGACATCAGTATAGAAAATGCACAGATTTTTTCTATCAAGTCTTCTTCGGGAGCAAAGGATAAATTGTTTGACGAACTGAGCCAGTTCATCACAGATTCATCACAACGTGATGCCTTTTGCAGAGCATTAATCAACAAATTGTTTGAGTTTAGTTTTGAAGAAAGTTTTGAAAATTATTTTGATGAAAAATATGATTTCTTCAAGGATATTTTTGAGTATCTCATCAAAGATTACAATTCCGATTCGGGAGGAAAATATGCCGAATATTATACACCCAATGCAGTAGCAAGAATTATTGCACAAATTCTTGTTCCCAATCAAGATGTGAAACAAGCCCGTTGTTATGACCCAAGTGTAGGTTCCGGTTCGCTGTTGATGAGTTTGGCACATCAGATTGGCGAAAACAAATGTACCATTTATTCGGAAGACATTTCGCAGAAATCGAGCACAATGTTGCGTTTGAATTTGATATTGAATAATCTTACACATTCTATCCCGAATGTGATAAAAACCAATACCATTGCAGAACCCTATTATTTTGCCAAACAATCTTTTGATTACATCGTTTCCAATCCGCCTTTTAAGTTGGATTTTTCGGATTTCAGAGATGATTTGGAAGCCGACCGTTTCAAAGAACGCTTTTTTGCAGGAATCCCGAATGTGCCAAAATCGAAAAAGGAATCAATGGCAATTTATTTGTTGTTCATTCAGCACATTATGCACAGTTTGGATGCCAAAGGTAAAGCGGCTATTGTAGTTCCAACGGGATTTATCACAGCACAAAGTAGTATTGAAAAGAAAATCCGTGAACGATTGATAGAGAAAGGTTGGTTAAGAGGAGTGGTAAGTATGCCGAGCAATATTTTTGCAAGCACAGGAACGAATGTTTCGGTTGTTTTTATTGACAAAGAAGCGGGAAGCGAACAAATTGTATTGATGGACGCTTCCAAATTGGGCGAAACCGTAAAAGAGGGCAAAAACCAGCGAACAGTGCTTACTCGTGAAGAAGAAGCAAAAATTGTAGATACTTTTAACAACGAAATTGCCGTAGAAGACCTTTCTGTTGTAGTAAGTAAAGACGAGGTAATCGCCAAAAACTATTCTTTTTCTGCCGGACAATATTTTGAAGTAAAGATTGAATATATAGAGATTACACCTGAAGAATTTACTGAAAAAATGAATGCTTTTGAAAATGAACTACAACAACTTTTTACAGAAAGTGCAAATTTGGAAAAACAGATTTTAGAGAATTTGAAAAAGTTGAGGTATGAGTGAGAAATGGCAGACAATTACATTGGGAGAAATTGGTAAAGTTTCAATGTGTAAGAGAATATTGAAACACCAAACAGAAGACAAAGGCGATATCCCTTTTTTTAAAATATCAACTTTTGGAGAAAAAGCAGATGTATTTATTTCAAAAGATATTTACGAAGGTTATCGCAAAAAATATTCTTTCCCAAAGCAAGGAGATGTTTTAATTTCAGCAGCAGGGACTGTTGGAAGGACTGTCGTTTATGACGGAAAACCAGCTTATTTTCAAGATTCAAATATTATTTGGATTGATAATGATGAACTAAAAGTTTTAAATAAATTCTTGTATTATTTCTATCAAACAAAACCTTGGCAAGTAACGAAGGGAAGTACAATTCCAAGGTTGTACAATGATAATTTAAGAAGATTAAAAATAAATCTACCTAATATAGAAACCCAACAAAAAATAGCTTCTATTCTTTCTGCTTTAGATGATAAAATCGAGTTGAACAATAAGATAAATGATAATTTAGAGCAACAAGCAAAGACACTTTATGATTATTGGTTTGTGCA
>CAZHFE010000050.1:0-15053 GCA_964532055.1 uncultured Kaistella sp.
ACATCTACAACTACGGTCATTTTTTTGGCAAACTTCTCGAAAGCGTCTTTCAGATTGATAATGTCTGTAACATTCGTGAAAACTCTTCCGTCATTTCCCTGTGAAAATCGGACTTTGAAAATCAGAAACCGCTGCACGTCTATTTTGTCGCGAAGACGCATATAATCTTTGTCACCTAAACGAAAAGAATAACTTCCGCTGTAATCTTCCAACGTAACAAACGCCACTTTTTCACCGCTGTTTCTGCCGTCTCTCACCACATATTCCGTTACCAATCCTGCAACTGTATATTCCGGCATATTGTTTTTTAGTGCCTGTTTTTCTTTCCAGGTCAGTTTGTCGTTGTTGAACAAATTCGGTTGCTGCGCAGCAAAAACACTTTCTTTGAATGAATCCAACTCATCGAGATTAAGGAAATTGAAATTCCCTTTCGGTTCTGCTTTTTTCGAAGGTTCTTCCTGCATTATTTCCTCATCACCATCGAAATTTTCTATGGAAATATCTGCCAAATCTTCATCAGCATCTGCAATATCCAAAACATCGGGAAGAATCACTTTTTCGAGTTCCGCATCTTCTTTCTTTTCTTCCAGAATTCTTTTCCTGCTGAGAATTCCGCTCATAAATTCATACTGATATTTGTACTCATCAAGCGGATGTGCCGAAAGATAAAACCCGATGATTTCTTTTTCCCTATTCAGTTTGTGCATATTCTGCCATTCCGGAGCAGGATTGATTTTCGGGCGTTCTATACTCACTTCATCTGAGAAATCTGCAAAAAGTGAGTTTTCTATTTCGTTTTTACTGTCCTGAAAACTTTGTCCGTATCGCAAAAGCCTTTCTATATTGGTTTTTCCGGAATTATCTTCATCAAAATACTGCGCTCTATGATAAGAATCTACTTCATCAAAAGCACCTGCAACTACCAAACTTTCCACTACTCTTTTATTGATTTGTGAAGACGGAACACGCTCGAAAAAATCAAAAATATCTTTAAATTTTTCCTGTCTTCCGGTCATTACAATCGCTTCACTCGGACCTTCGCCAATTCCTTTTATCGCTCCCAAACCAAAACGAATCTGCCCTTTTTCGTTCACGGCAAATTCATATTGAGATTCGTTTACAGCGGGACCCAAAACATCTATCCCCATACTTTTGCAATCTTCCATAAACATTGTAATTTGCTTGGTATTGTTAATGTTGTTCGTCATTACACTCGCCATATATTCCGCCGGATAATTGGCTTTGAGATATGCAGTTTGATAAGCAATCAAAGCATAACAAGTAGAATGCGATTTGTTGAAAGCATATTCTGCAAACGCTTCCCAATCTTTCCAGATTTTGTTGAGTTTTTCTTCGTCAAGGTTGTTTTTCTTTCCGCCCTCAATGAATTTAGGGTACATTTTATCCAAAGTAGGACGGTCTTTTTTCCCCATCGCTTTTCTCAGCGTATCTGCTTCACCTTTGGTAAAATCAGCCAGTTTTTGGGACAAAAGCATTACCTGCTCCTGATAAACGGTAATTCCGTAAGTTTCTTTCAGATATTCTTCGGTTTCCGGTAAATCATAAATGATTTCTTCCGAACCGTGTTTTCTGTTGATAAAATTCGGAATGTATTTTATAGGACCCGGTCTGTACAAAGCATTCATCGCAATCAAATCTGCAAAAACGGTTGGTTTCAGTTCACGCATATATTTTTGCATTCCGGGACTTTCATACTGAAAAATTCCTACGGTTCTTCCCTCTTTGAACAACTGATACGTTTTGGCATCATCAAGCGGAATCTCATCGAGATTAATGTCGATTCCGTGCCTTTCTTTAATGAGTTTAATGGCGTGTTTGATAATGGTTAAAGTCCTTAAACCCAGAAAATCCATTTTCAGCAAACCGGCACTTTCAGCCACGGAATTATCAAACTGAGAAACCAGAATATCGGTATCTTTCGCTGCAATAGTAATCGGAACGAGGTTGGAAATATCTTCCGGCGTGATAATCACTCCACACGCATGGATTCCTGTATTGCGAATGCAGCCCTCCATTTTTTGTGCAGCAGAAAGCACTCCGTATCTTCCGTCATTGGGATTTTCCAGAATGGTTTTAATTTCTTCTGCCAAAACTTTATCTTCCGGACGAAGTTTATCAATCTTATTGATGGCTTTATCGATATTCATTCCGGGAGTTGAGGGAACGAGTTTTGCGATATTATTGGTTTCGGGAATGGAAACGTCTAAAACTCTTCCTGCATCTTTTATCGCGGATTTCCCACCGAGAACAGAATAAGTAATAATCTGTGCTACATTACTTTTTCCGTATTTTTCTACCACCCATTTTATGATTTTATCGCGGCCTTCGTCATCAAAATCAATATCAATATCGGGCATTGAAATCCGCTCCGGATTGAGAAATCTCTCAAATAGCAAATCATATTTAATTGGATCAACATTGGTAATTCCGATGCAATAAGCCACCGCAGAACCTGCAGCAGAACCACGACCGGGACCAACCCAAACTTGCATATTTCTCGCTTCGTTACAAAAATCCTGTACGATGAGGAAATAACCAGGATATCCTGTATTTGCAATGACTTCTAACTCAAAATCTAACCTTTCTCTAATTTCATCAGTAATTTCAGAATATTTTTTCTTAGCTCCTTCATAAGTCAGATATCGCAGATAAGCATTTTCACCGCGTTTTCCGTCATCTTTTTTATCTTCTTCATTCAGGAATTCTTCAGGAATATTAAATTCCGGAAGCAGCACGTCCCTTTTCAGCGTATAAGACGAAAATTTTTGCAGAAATTCTGTGTAAGCATCAAATGCATCGGGATATTGACGGAAACTCTGTTTGATTTCGTCTTCATTTTTGATATAAAATTCTTTTGTAGGGAGTCCTCTTCTTTTTCCGAAACCTTTACCAACAGGTGATGATAGTTTTTCGCCATCTTTGATACAATATAAAATATCTTGAATATTGGCATCTGATTTTTCGGTGTAAAAGGTTTCGTTTTGGGCAAGAATTTTCACATCGTATTTCTCGGCAAATTCTAACAAAACATCGTTTAAGTGCTGTTCTTCATCAATATTGTGATTTTGAATTTGCACATAAAAATCTTCACCAAAAGTATCTTTCCACCACCGGAATTGCTCCTCTCCTTTCTGTTCTCCAAATTCCAGAATCGTATTGGGAACATCTCCGAAAGTTCCTGAGGTTAAAGCAATTAAATCATCTTTGTATTCTGCAATTATTTTTTTTGAAATTCTGGGAACACCAAAATAAAATCCGTTCACATATCCTAAACTTGATAATTTTGCGAGATTTTTATAGCCATTGAAATTTTTGGCAAGAAGCACCACATTCGTTCTTCGGTCGGGATCGTCTTTGGTAAACTGCTTTTGTTCGGGGCGGTCTGAAATGTAAAATTCGCAGCCGATAACAGGAATCAGTTCTGCTGTTCTCGGTTCCGGTTCATTAAATTCAGTTCCTTCTTCTTCGGCTTTCTGTTTTTCCGTTAAAAATTTCTGATGATTTTTTTTGAGATTTTCGTTTGTTTTTTCAACTTCTGAAACAAATTTGAAAGCACCCATCATATTTCCCAAATCTACCAAACCAACTGCTGCAAAATCACTCTGCAACGCTTTTTCAATCAAGTCATTGAGATGTGAAGATGCCTGTAAAGAAGAGTAAATACTGTGGTTATGGAAATTAAAGTAATCGCCGAGTTCCACTTCATCTGTATCGCCGAAATCTGTTTTCATTTTTTTCTTGAGCGATGCAACTTGTCTTCTGATAACGATTGCAAAAGGTTTTATCGGATTGGGATGAGTTGAAATAAAATTTTGCAGTTCACTCTCTGAAATTTTCAATCTTGAAGCCGGAATAATCCCGATTCTCATCATTTCAAAGAAAATCTGTGCAGTTGCATTTACATCAGCTGCTGCGTTGTGTGCTTCATCAAATTTTGCCCCGTAAAGTTTTTCGTAAAGTTCTTCGAGTTTTGGTGATTTGTACTTTCCGTACTTTCCACCAGGAAGTTGGCAAAAATCCGTTCCCAATTGCATCGTGTCTGCAGACGGAATTTTTTCTAAAACATTTTCAATTTCTTTTCGATGAAATTCTGCTCCTGCAATTTTATAATCGAAATCAATATTATGTCCTGCAACTACTTTTGCTTTTTTCAGTACTTCTTGAAATTCTGCTAAAACTTCTGCGAGTTCCCGCCCTTCTTCATTTGCCATTTTTGTGGAAATTCCGTGGATTCTTGTTGCATTAAACGGAATATCATAACCATCGGGTTTTATGATGTAATCTTGGTTTTCGAGTAGTATTCCGTCTTTATCATGAAGTTGCCAAGCAATCTGCACCATTCTCGGCCAATTCTCGGAATCGGAAAGCGGAGCGTTGAAATTTTTGGGTAAACCCGTGGTTTCGGTGTCAAAAATAAGATACATTTCGTTGAAGAATTTTGGTAAATTTAATTCAAAAATTCTTTAAAAAAAAGTTTAAAAATATTGTTTATTTTTACAAAATTGTTATATCCAAATTTTAATATTAATATGAAATTCTATTCTCTCCCTCTCCTGCTTTTGTTTTTCGTGCAACTAACAGCACAAAACCAAAAATTTTATGCTACTACTGATGCTCAAAATGCTAAAGAACTGAAAAACATTTTCCCCGAAGAAATTGAAATTCTTGATGTTAGGAACGAAAGTGCTGCTGTTTACCTTACTGAAAAAGCAGCTTTCCATCTTCATAAAAACGTAGTTACTCACGGTCCTGGTTATGTTTATAAACCGACAAAACAAGATGCACTGAATGCTATCACTAACATTAGAAAAAGCAACCGGATTCTGAATTTTTCCATCACGGAAAATGCTTTGGTAAACACAGCAATCAGCAAGGTAAATGCAAACAACATCAAAGATCACATACAAATTCTTGAAAATTATGGAACACGAAGACACACCACCACACAAGCAAAAACCGCGGTTCAGGATTTGAAAACAAAATGGGAAAACCTTATCACTTTATCGGGAAGAACAGACGTTTCTGTACGGATTGTAAATCATACGGGAACTGCAATGCCTTCTCTGGTTCTTACCATCAACGGAAATCTTGCTCCTACTGACTTTGTAATTGTAGGTGCACATATGGATACTATTTCTAATACTACTTCTGCACCGGGAGCAGATGATGATGCATCGGGAATTGCAACGATTTCGGAAATGATAAGAATTCTTCTCGACATTAATTACAAACCTGCGAAAACTGTAGAATTTATGGCTTTTGCAGCAGAAGAAATAGGATTGGTTGGTTCTTCGGAAATTGCTTCACAATATGCAAACAGCAGCAAAAATGTAGTGGCTTATGTACAATTTGATATGACGAATTATAAAGGTTCTACCAAAGATATTTATCTCACTACAGACAGTTACAACAGTAATGACCTGAATCTCTTTCTGATAGAATTGATGGAACATTACAATGCTTCCGGAACTCATGCATTTACTTACGGAAATACCATTTGCAACTACGGCTGTTCTGATCATTTTAGTTGGGCAGATAACGGATATGATGCAGCTTTTCCTTTCGAAGCATCTTTTTCACAATCTAATCCGTATATTCACTCAGCTAATGATAAATTATCAAATATGGGAAACAATGCGAACCACGCTGCTAAATTTGCAAAACTTGGTTTGGAATTTATCATCGAAACTGCTAAAACCACTACTCTTTCTACCGAAAATATAGCCAAAAATGATTGGATAATTTCGGTGGAAAATAAAACATTATTCTATAAATCTTCCGGCGGAACTGTTTCGCAAATACAGATTGTAGATACAAGCGGAAGAAAACTCATCGAAATGAGCAACCTTCCTGCTTTAGGAAGAATTGATATGAGTAAATTCTCAACAGGTTTTTATCTCGCAGTTTTCAAAGACAAAAACGGGAAAGTCATTACCAAAAAATTTATTCTCGATTAGAAAATAAAAACAATAAAAAATGCCCCGAAAAACTGGGGCATTTTTTATTGCTATAATAAGTAAATTCTTATGCTGCAAATTTTTTCTTGATTTTAATCAACCAATTACATTATCTGCAAAATTCTCTGAAACGGGAATCACAACTTCACCAATCATCACACTTTTATTACTGAACTTATCTATTTTATTTTTATTGACAATATAAGCTCTGTGTGTTTGTACAAAAGAATTTTCGGAAAGTTCTTCCATTATTTTTTTTATGGTTGAACGGGTTTTATATACTTTTTCATTAGTGTGAAAAAGCAGATAATTTCCGTCGGATTCTATATAATTGATGTCTTCCGCAGTAAGATGCACGTTGTATTCTCCGTCTTTTACCAAAATTGAAGGTTGATGTTTTTTCTCATTTGTAGATTGTCGTATTGCGATTTCTACAGATGCAATAAGGTCACTATTTTTGAAAGGTTTTGTAAGATAAGAATATGGCGAAGTGGAAACAGCTTGTCCTATGATTTCCGGACTTTCATAAGCGGTGAGATAAATAAAAGGAACAGAGAATTTTTCTTTTATTTGTCCGCCAAGCGAGATTCCGTCTTGTTCATTTTCGCCGAGATTGATGTCGAGAATTGCCAATGTTACCGGTTCTTTTTTTAAAATTCCAAGTGCTTCTTCTGAGTTTTTGGCTTCTAGAACAGCATAGCCATTTTCAGCTAATACTTTTTTGCAAAGCCGCCGATTTAGGAAATTGTCTTCTACGAGTAGTATTGTTTTCATTTTGTTTTTGTTTTTTAGGGATTAGGATTTAGGAATTAGTTTTAATTCGTTTATTTTTATGAAATTCGTTATTATTAATTTGTGACTGTTTTAAGCATCACAACCTAATCCATAACTCCTAAAACTTAACGTTCAGTTCAAATCCGTTGTTGTTTTTTGTTTCTGTTGTTCCGTTCAGCTGGTCAATCAATCCTTTTATGATTTCTTGTCCCAATCCTTTTTCGCTGATTTCATTAAAATCGAAACCTTCGCCGTTATCGGAATAATATAATTGGTTATTTCCTGTTTTTTCGTCTTTTATGATTTCGATGTTGATGATTCCGATACTACGTTTTTTGAAAGCGTGTTTCATACTGTTGCTTACCAATTCTGTAATAATTAAACCGATCGGCAATGCTTTTTCTATGGATATTTCTTCAACTTCACATTTTACATTAAGATTGATTTTCTTTTTGTAATTATCATATGATTCTTTCACAAGTTCTGAAAGCTCTGTAACATAACGCCTTAAATCTACCTCATTTACATTATCGGAAACATTTAGTTTTTTGTGAAGCAATGCCATTGAATGTATTCGGTTTTGGTTTCCTCTGATTAATTCATCAATATTATTAAAATCGACGCTTTCTTTCTGAATTTCTAAAATACTGATAACGTGCTGCAAATTGTTTTTCACACGGTGCTGTAATTCGGACAAAAGCACTTGTTTTTGCTCCAAAGTTTTGGAAAGTTCTGCTAATTGTTTGTTGATGATTTTGTTTTTACGGCTGATTTCCCTGTTTTTCCGGAATAGTAAAAACGAACCAAAGGCAATCACACCAAGCAAACTCGCTATCAAAATCATCTGTCTGTTTTTGCTTTTGATGACGGCTTCTTTTTTATCGTTTTGGTATTGTTCTTCTAATTTTTTGGTAGTGGAAAGTTCTTGTGCTTCATTGCGTTCCATAGTGTCATCAAAAGCGATTTGCAGATAATGATAAGCGGAATCTATTTTCCCGAGAGCTTTAAATATTTTGGCTTTTTGATCGGGTAAAACAGGTTTATAATAAACGGACATTTTATCGTAATATACGTACGATGAGTCGCTGTATTTCAATGCGGTTTTGGCATTTTCTGATTGTAGATAGCTGAATGCAACATTATTATACATCATTCCCGCATAATCATAATTTTCGGTTTTTTTCCAATAGGGAATTGTTTTTAAGAAATAGGAAATTGATTCTTCTACCCGATTTTTTCTGCTTTTGCCAAAAAGTATTCCCATCGTCATATATGCTTCGTTCAGGTCGTATTCATTATTATATTTTGTGGCATATTGTATCGCTTTTTCTGTATAATAAACAGCAGAGTCTATACTTCCCTTGAAGTTCATTTTTTGAAAAAGTTCTCTTTGATGACGGGGTATATTAGATTTCGAATCTCCTAAAAAACGGTGCAGTAAAGCATATCTTATAAGAATGGCGCTATACAAATCATTGAGTTGATGTTTTTTACATAATTCATTTGCGTCATTCAGATATTGGTAAGCCAAATCAAGGTTATCGGCTTTTTCTTGGTTAAAAGCAATTCTGATATTGGTTTTACAACTGAGTTTATAGAATTTGTTCTTGTCGGCTCCTTGTAAAACTTCCATAAAAATTGGGAGTGCATTTCCTTGGTCAAATTGATTGTCGATAATGAGTGCCTTTTGATACCTCAATTCTAATTTTTGAGCAACGGCTTCTTTTTTATCGTTGTCTTTGAGCAAAGCGTAGAGATTATCTGCTTTTTTTTCTGCTTCCTTGAATTGATTGTGATAAATAAGCAAGTCGATTTTTTTTATTTCTTCATCCACACGAAGATTCTGAGCCATTGCAAAATGACCGAAAATTAAGAAAAACAGAATTTTATATAACAGTTTCATCAAAAATTCTCTGATTAAGTTCCAAATTTAAAAAAACTATTTGGTAGTATATTATTTTGGGGACAGAGTGGCAATTTTCGGGATAGAAAGTTAATAATGATTACTTTTTCATGCTTATTTTCCCATCACTATCAATTTGAATTTTGGTATCGGGAAAATCCATTTCTGTTAATCTTTTGATTTCTCTTCCTGCTAAAAGCTTTTTATCAATCGTTGGAATTCCTTTTCCTAATTGAAGAAAAGAGTGAATCTGTCCTTCAACAAAATTACCTTTACCATTGATTTTGATTTCTAAAAGTGGAGCATATCCGCAATTAGCACCCAAACCAAATCTGTCATAAGTGGCAAAATTACCAAGACTGTAAGCGATGAATTTCCCTTTGTAAATATCAACAGCTCTTGGTACATGAGGACCTTGCCCAATCACAATGTCTGCACCTGCATCTATTACGGTTCGCGAGAATTGATAAGGATTTCCCCGATTTTCTCCGAGATAGGTTTCATAGGTTTTTGTGATTCTGTTTTTATTACTACCTTCTGCTCCACCGTGAAAAGATATAATGACTATATCGCATTCTTTTTTCAGGTTTTTCACGATGTGTGCAGCATTGTCTAAATCGTTGATACTTACCGTACCAATGTTGGGAGCAAAAGCTGCAAAACCATATTTAATACCATCTTTTTCAAAAACAGCAGAAGGATAATCTAATGAACCTGCGAAATTGATATTGTTTTCTTTTAAGATTTTTGCAGTGTTTGCTCTGCCTTTTGCCCCGAAATCTCCGGAGTGATTATTGGCAACACTCAACAGGTTGAAACCCGCATCTATAAAATTTTGAACATAATGGTCAGGACTTTTAAAAGAATGACAGTTGTTGCATTGCTTTGGCGAACCGGAACCTGTAAGTATTGCTCCCTCAAGATTTCCGAAAACGATGTCCCCTTTTTTAAGGAAAGGTGCAGCTTGTGCCAAAATATCTTTCCCGTCATTGGGCGGTAAATACCGGTTACTCGGGTAATTTGTACCGAGCATCATATCGCCAACTGCGGTGATGGTGATAATTTTATCAATCGGGACTGTTTTTACAGAATCGGTAGTTTTTGCTTTATCAGCCGTGTTTTCGCTTGGCTGAGTATCAGCAGAATTTTTGTTGCAACTGATGAACAGCATTTGCAGAATGAAAGCTGCATTAATGATTGAAAATATTTTTTTTGACATAATGGTTTTGATTTGTTTTTTTCTGAAACAAATATAAGTGTAAATTTAATCCTTCAAGATTTTTGCAAACCTTGAAGGATTATTTATATAAAATTTGTGTTTTTTTACTTTATCCGTTTATAAGTATGCTGTGCCGGAATTGGTGCAGTATTGCTATCGTGTAATAACAAAGTACCATCAGTATTCAATATTATTTTCGATATTCCTGTTTTTCCTACTTGGGACACATCATATTTACCTTTATCATCAAGAGAATAAAAACGCGTCCAATCAAATTGGTCGCCATTCGGTGACAGTATAAAAGTGTAATAGTCAAGATAAGTATCTGTAGTTGGGGCATAGTGTCCAGGTATGCCGGAGTTCGACGCTTTATATTCCCTTAAATATTTCCCACTTAGATTTCCATTTTGGTCAATAACCAAATCATAAAATGTCCGTGTTGTATTCATACTCCATATACTTCCATTGGGATCAGTTTCATTATAGCTATTGAACCAAACGGTAGCAACATTGGCTACTGTTGGCCGGGTATTTTGGTTGGCGGTTGTGGTAGAGGTAACAGGAGCAGGACTTGGTTTCACGTTGCCTAATACTGCTTTTGCAGCAGGTGCATTTACGGCAGCACTTTGTTGTGGTGTGTAAGTAGTATTGTTGTTACTCGTATTATTGTTATTAGAAGCCGCTGCATTTGCATTAGGAGTTCGGGTATAAGTCAGTTTGTAACCTTGGTCAGAAATTTCTAAAGTCTGGCTGGCTGCGTTATACACATAATCCATTTCATAAGGCGGAGTATTATTAGCGACATCGATTATTCTTAGCTTTCCGTCCCTCATTACTTCATAATCATGTGTTTGTACAGATTGCATCCAATCTATCGTTGCTGTCATTTGACCTTTCAAAATACCGTTTACCATTTGCGGTGTGGTGAAACTGTATTTATCGTTCACATATTTTAGTTGTGCACCTGTATCTTGGTAATACCAATCTCCAACTAAAGCGAAACCATTGTTTTGCTGAGCAGTATTGACTACATTGTTTGTATCTCCGTCCATTTTTTTAGAGATGAATTTATATCCTAATAACAATACAGGAATAAGGATTACCAAAAGGATTATCATTCCCCAATTGGTTTTCTTTGGTTGTGGCGTATTTTCCATTGTTTTTTATTTTAAAATTAATTTTTGGTTTTTGAAGAAAATTTTAATGCTCTCTAAGCGTTGCATTTTTAGGAAGAACTCCTGCTTTTTTGTTGGCAGCAAAAATCAAATTGCTTCCTTTTAAAGTAAGCGTTGCTTTGGTCTCTAAATTTCCTTTAAGGTCGGTTACATTGATGTTGGCAACATTCCCATTGATGGTTCCATTAAAATGCCACATTGCACTTCCTATATGGTATGAACTTTTATCGAAAAAATCACATTCTATCTCTCCGCTTATTTTTGAACCGTTTTGATTAGGTAGTATAGACATCACAAATTGGTTGCTTCCCGGACCTTGTGCATTTGACCAAGCTCCATTTGCATTCACCATAAAATTGCCGGGCTTTTTCGGTTGGTCAAAACCAACAGGAGGCAATTGTGATAAATCGGATTTGGTGTTATTAGAAGTTGTTGTAACAGGTGCAGGTGTATTATTTTGATACACATATACAGGGTTTCTTGTAAAAGTACTGCTCTGTCCGCCTGCAATGATTTCCAACGATTGTGTTGCTGCATTATAAGCGTATCCTAATTCCCATGCATTGAAACTTCCTTGCGGGTCAGAAATCCTTAGCTTTCCGTCGCCGATTACTTCGTAGTTTACTTTTCCTTCAGATTGGTCGTCCATTATCATATCTACTTGTCCCGTTAGTTTTCCGTTTACGTTTTGCGGAGTGTCAAAAATATATTTTGAATTAATAGTTGGGTCGTTTCTATACCACGTTCCAGAAGGAAAATCTGCGTTTTGTGCAGATACAGTATTATTTTCACCAGGTTTTATCGTGTTGTTTTGTGCGGTATTATCCGGATTATCCATTTTTTTTGATATGAATTTGTATCCCAGTAATAATACGGGAATAAGGATTACCAAAAGGATAATCATTCCCCAATTGGTTTTTTTTTGTGGTGTATTTTCCATTATTTTTAAGATTTTAATTAACGAAAACAAATATACCTGCAAATATTTAATCTAAAAAAAATTTGGGACAGAATGGCAATTTTAGGGATAGAAAATAAGATACATTTATAAACCAAAACCCCCACAAGGATTTAAAAATCTTGTGGAGTTTTTACACTATATTCTTTTATTATTAGTTTTAAATTAATTGTATAATATTCAAAATTTATTTTTAAAATATTGATAATGAGAATGTTGTCAATATACATTATACAATTTTAAGTAACATTAGTTTATTATTTAATCGTTTTATAAAGTTTGTCATTTTTATCATAGAATCCGATAGAACCATCATTTTCTACTCTTAAATAGTTTACATCACTTGTAGAATAAACCCAAGTTCCAATCTTCTCATCTATAATTATTAAATTACCTTTTTCAATTTTTAGTGTATAAGATGATTCTCCTCGTCCCGGGATATTAAATACGGTTTTTCTTTTACCTGGTAATTTCTTATATCCTACTTCATACGTCGCAACGGAGCCCAATTTGGTAGTTAACATCCACTTTCCATTTTGTGAATACATAACCCCATTTGGGTATTGCAGAGACCCTCCCTCTTTCAATACCGTTTGTGCATGTGCTGTTACACTCATTAATACGATGAATAATGTGCTAAAAATTGTTGTTAATCTCATTGTTTTAAATTCATTTATTTTTTGCGCCTACTCTATAATAGCATTTTCGACTTCCTGCTTTTTTGATGAAACAAAGATTATATGAAAATTTAGAATACAAAAAAAATTGGGACAGAATGGCGATTTTAGGGATAGAAAGATTTTTATCCAGTCTTTTTAATTCCCTATTTTCATTATATTTGTGCTTATGGAAAATACGGTTCAGAAAAAAATTTCGCAGGAAATATTGTTAAAGGCGTTCAACCAAATGATGCTTGCAAAAGCAATGGCAGATATTTATGAAGAAAACAGAAACATTACAAAATATGTTCACAGCACATCTCGCGGACACGAAGCAATTCAACTCGCAACTGCTTATCAACTCACCAATAACGATTGGGTTTCGCCCTATTATCGTGATGAAAGTTTATTGCTCGGTATTGGTTTTGAACCTTATGAATTGATGCTGCAACTTTTGGCAAAAGCCAATGATGGATTTTCCGGCGGTCGTTCCTATTATTCTCACCCGTCGAGTTTAGATGAAAACAAACCGAAAATCATTCACCAAAGTTCCGCAACAGGAATGCAGGCAATTCCGACAACCGGAGTTGCACAGGGAATTAAATACATTCAGGAATTTGGACTTAAAAATTTCGACGAAAATCCCGTTGTCGTTTGTTCACTCGGAGATAATTCTGTAACCGAAGGCGAAGTTTCCGAAGCGTTTCAGTTTGCGGCACTTCATCAGTTACCGATTATTTTTTTGGTTCAGGACAATGAATGGGGAATTTCTGTAACCAAAGAAGAAGCCAGAACTTGCGATGCATACGATTTTGCGGCAGGTTTTGTAGGATTAGAAAGAATGAGAGTTGACGGAACCAATTTTATCGAAAGTTATGAAGCGATGAAAAAGGCATTTGATTTTGTTCGGAATGAAAGAAAACCGATTTTGGTTTGTGCAAAAACCGTTCTCATCGGTCATCACACTTCCGGAGTTCGGCGCGAATTTTACCGTGATGAAGCAGATTTAGAAAAACACAGAGCCAAAGATCCCGGAATGATTTTGCGCAATCAGCTTTTAGAAGAAGGTTTTGATGAAGAAACATTGAAGCAAATCACTAAAAGAACAAGATTGGAAGCGGAAGAAGCGTTTGAAAAAGCTCAAAATGCAGAAGACCCAAAACCGGAAAATGTTGCAGAACACGTTTTTGCACCCACTCCGATTACCAAAGAAACAGGAACCAGAGTTCCGAAGAATGCTGCCGAAAAAATTGTAATGGTTGATGCGGCAATTCATGCAATTCAGGAACTGATGTGGAAACATAAAGAAGCGGTTTTGTACGGACAAGATGTCGGCGAAAGAATAGGCGGAGTTTTCAGAGAAACCGTTACTTTAGGTCAGAAATTCGGGAATAAAAGAGTTTTCAATACCGCGATTCAGGAAGCATATATCATCGGTTCTACTGTCGGAATGAGTGCGGTCGGTTTGAAGCCGATTGTTGAAGTCCAGTTTGCAGATTATATTTTTCCCGGAATCAATCAGTTGGTTACGGAAATCTCAAAATCCTGCTATTTAAGTCAGGGAAAATTTCCGGTGAGTAATATTATCCGTGTTCCAATCGGTGCTTACGGAGGAGGCGGTCCTTATCACAGCGGAAGTGTAGAAAGTTTTTTAACCGTTATTAAAGGAATTAAAATCGCTTATCCGAGTAATGCTGCAGATTTTAAAGGTTTGCTGAAAGCTGCGTATTACGACCCAAATCCTTGTATAATGTTGGAACACAAAGGTTTGTATTGGAGCAAAGTTCCGGGAACAGAAGATGCGAAAACCATAGAACCTGCCGAAGATTATATTTTGCCTTTCGGAAAAGCCAATATCGTAAAGCATGCTTCCTCCGAAGAAACCGAAAAAGGGCGAACTTTGGTTGTCATCACTTACGGAATGGGAGTTTATTGGGCGACAGAAGCCGCAAAAAAATTCGGAAACCGAGTTGAAGTGATTGATTTGCGAACGCTGTATCCTTTAGATGAAGAGCTGATTTTCGAGCGGGTAAAACTTCACGGAAAATGTCTGGTTTTGACAGAGGAACAGATTCAGAATTCTTTTGCGGAAGCATTGGCTCACAGAATTTCCAAGAATTGTTTTAAATATCTCGATGCTCCTGTTGAAGCAATGGGTTCTCTCAATCTTCCGGCAGTTCCGATTAATATAGAATCGGAAAAACAAATGCTTCCCAATGCGGAAAAAGTAGCGGAAAAGATTGGGGAGATTTTGGGGTTTTGATTTTTATAGCAACAGCAAAAAATTACAAAAAGTTCAAATTATAACTTTCTCCCTCATTTTGCCAATACTACTTAAGTTTGCATAAAAATAGTAGAGATTAAAAATATTAACTGAAATATTCATT
>CAZHFE010000051.1:0-14731 GCA_964532055.1 uncultured Kaistella sp.
CTAAAAGTTCAGGAAATTCAAGTTCGTTTAAATCGGTTTGATTGATATTCACGGTGCAAATTTAGGCAATTTGCAGCGTTATTTTTTGTAATTTTGGCGGTAATGAAAAAGAAAACTGTTTTTATCTGGCTGATTGTTTTTAATTTAATCATCACGATTCCTTCCTTCCGCTTTCTTTTGAAGTTCGGCAATATTTATGCGCTGATTTTCTATTTATGTTTTGCCAATCTGCTTTTTTTCTTGTTTTTGAAGTCAAAATTGAAATTTTCACTCCTGAAAAAAAATATCTGGCTGTTTTCGGTTTTAGGAATCGCAGTTCTCAATTTTTTTATTTATCCGAAAGTTGACGGACGTAAAAATACGGTAAATCACGGTTCTACAGCCGATGACGCGGTAATTTTGGCAGGAGAATCTCTGAGAAATAGTGGTAAAATATATAATCTTAAAATCAGTGATAATGAACCAATCAGTCCAGGACCGGGTTGGATTATTATGAATCTGCCATTTACTTATTCCGTTTCTTATTTTCTTTTTTCTCCTGTATATCTGCTTATTTTGTTTTTTATATTAAAACATTATGAAAACTCAGATTCCATTAATAATTATTTTCTTTTTTTTCTCTCTTTAAGTGGCGTTTTTTGGGAAATGCTGTTTAACGGTCACGACATCATTCCTTTGAGCTTAAGTTTATTTATCTTGACTTATTTGTATTTGAAAAATATTAAAGAAAAAGGTTTGTGGGTTCAGTTTTTCACACTATCTCTTTTTTTAGGATTAGTAGCTACGGGAAGAATTGTTTTTATGATTTATCCCTTTTTTCTCTTTTTAGCGGGGCTGAAAATCAATTACAAAAAATCGGGTTTATTATTGATTTTGTCTTCTTCTGTAGCTGGTTTGCTACATCTTTATTATTATTCAGTCAATGAAAATTACCAACCGTTTCACCTGATTTCAAAAGCAGTAAATATTTTGGGGTTTTATCCTTTGATGGCATTCGGAGGATTGCTTTTTCTGCTTTTTCTGCTTCTGTTTTTCAACAAAAAACAGTTCAACGCATATCTCCTCATTTCATTTTTATTGTCCCTGATTTTGATTCCTATTGGTTATGGAGATTTGCTTCGCGTTTCTTTTGATTTTAAGGTTTGGGAAGGTGCTAATTATATTTTTCCGCTGTCTCCATTTCTTATTTTTTATGCATTGAAAAAGTATAACCATTACGTTTAACATTTAGTTTTTAAAATATATTAATCTTACCATAAAATGACTTGGACAGAAATTCTCTCGCCGATAAAAAATTCCGAATATTTTCAAAATTTATGGAAAACCGTAAAGCAGGAATATGCTTCTGCAAAATGTTTTCCGCCGAGAAATCAGATTTTCCGTGCGTTGGAAATCACACCGTTTGATAAAGTGAAAGTCGTTATCATTGGGCAAGATCCGTATCACAATGATTTTCAAGCAAATGGTTTGTGCTTTTCGGTTTCGGAAAGTGTTGCAGCACCGCCGTCTTTGAAAAATATTTTTATCGAACTAAAAGATGATTTAGGTATAGAACGTACAAAAAAAGAACTCGATGATTGGGCAGAACAAGGCGTTTTGTTATTGAATGCCACACTTTCTGTGAAAGCACATTCGCCAAATTCGCATAAAGATTTGGGTTGGGAAAAATTCACGGATTTTATCATCAAAAGTATTTCAGATAAAAAGCAAGATGTGGTTTTTGTTTTGTGGGGTGCATTTGCACAAAAAAAAGAAGAACTGATTGATTCAACTAAGCATTTTGTGATAAAATCTGCACATCCGTCTCCGTTTTCGGTATATCGAGGATTTTTCGGGAGCAAACCTTTTTCAAAAATCAATAATTATCTGCAATCAAAAAATCAGGAGATTATTTCGTGGTAGTACCGCCTCTTTGCAAAACGGTATTTTCACCGCTCCCTTTTTCAATCTTCAAACCAATTTTATAATTTCCTTTTAATTCATTAAAACCTTTCTCTAAAGTGGATTGCGGAGTTAATTCAACCAGAGTGATATTGTAGCCGTCAAAATTAACCGAGTTGTGATACCCTCTGATTTCATTATTTGATGTACTCAACTGAAGTGGTAAAGGTCTTCCGGATTTTCCCATAATTTCAATATTTGCTTTCGCAACACCTTCCCAAATGCAATTTACATCTTCCGGACAACGGCTGTCTTCGAGTATCTGCTTAAAGGTAATACTCATTTTGTATTCGTCCAGAAACTTCTTTTCACCTTCTTTCAGATAAACGATTCCTCGGTTTTCGGTTTTTTCCATAGTATTTTCTTTGTTGTTATCTGCTGTATTTTGCGGTTTGCAAGACAGAAAAACGAGTGCGGAAAAAAAGGTAAGAAAAATTTTACGTAACATATTTTTAAGTTTTAATCATATCAATAACGACTACCAAAAACATTGCCAAACCCACGACAAAACCGAATCCCGTTCCGTAAACAAACCCGATGAATGAACCTTTTGCTGAATTAAACGCTTTCTGTTTATCATTAAAATCGTGCAGCAATTCGCCGATGAAAACACCCAGCAACATTCCGATTAAAAACCCGAAAGGAACGGGAATGAAAAACAATCCCAAAATGGTTCCAGCAAAAGAACCGATGCTTCCCCATCTTGTTCCGCCGTATTTTCTGTTGGTTCTTGCAGGAATTATATAATCTAAAATGGCGGAAACCAAAGTCAGCAAACCGAAAAGCCAGATATAAATTATCGAAAGTTCTGTATTTGTTGCGAATTTGTAAATCAAAAGTCCGGAAAAACTCAGAATGAGTCCAGGTAAAACAGGTAGAAAAGTGCCTAAAATCCCCAAAATGATGAGAACAATGCTGAGCAACTGAATCAGTGAATTATCCATCAGATTTTATTTTGTTAAAAGTAAGTATTAATAAATGAATGACAAACAGATTTCTTATTTTTGCGTAAATTTTGACATGAGTATTTTACACAATTTTAGCGAGCAGATTCATTTTTTCGTTAAAACTCATTTTTCCGACGGGTGGATTTTACCAATGCAGATTGCACTAAAATTGCTGCTGCTTATCGGTGTTTTCTTTGTTGTAGATGTTGTTTCAAGAATTTTGATAGATATTTTTTTCAGGGTTTTAATGAAGATTTCCAAAAATCTTTTTCTGAAAAAAGTGTATAAAGCAAAAGTCGGTTACTCTCTTTCACACGTCGTTTCGCTTACGTTTTGCTTTTTCATCATCAATGAAATTTTCATGCGTCATCCGAAAAGTTTCACCTTTCTTGAGCGCACGCTTTCTTTTGCTCAGGTTTTGGTTTTTGCCATGATGTGTTACCGTTTTATCAAAGCATTAGAAAGCTATTACATCGTCACCAATAATCATTATAAGATTACTGCCTTTAAAGCGATTTCGGATATTTTGAGAATTGTAGGAATCGTTATTTTTTCGTTCATTGGTATCGCTGTAATTTTCGGGATAAAAGCGGGAACAATTTTGGGAAGTATCGGTGCAATTACGGCGATTTTAGTATTGGTTTTCCGCGATACAATTTTGGGATTTGTCACGGGAATCCACGTTTCAACATCAAAAAATATGAAAGTAGGTGATTGGATTGGAATACCAAAATACAATATTGAAGGAAATATTCAGGAAATAAGTCTTTTAACCACAAAAATTTTAAATTTTGATAAATCCATTTCCACCATTCCTACTTATGATTTGCTGACTACCGAAATCAAAAATCATCAAATTATGTATGATGGAAGCATGAGAAGGATTAAAAGAGCGATTTTTTTCAACATTAAATCTTTTAAGTTTGTAGATGATGAGATGTACGAAAAACTGGCTGAAATCAATCTTATTTCCGATTATTTGAAAGAACGCTATATTTCGTTAAAAAAAGCCAAAGAAAATATGATGAACAATGATTTGATTATCAACGGCGAACAACTCACTAATATTGGTGTTTACAGAAATTATGCTTTGAATTATTTAAAGAACAATTCCAATATCAATCAAAATGATATTTTGCTGGTTCGTCAGTTAGAAATCACTCCGCAAGGTTTGCCTTTGGAGATTTACTGTTTTACTAACAAAGCAGAATTAATTGATTATGAGCAAGTTCAAGCCGATATTTTCGACCATCTTCTCACCGCCTCATCAGAATTTGATTTGGAAATTATGCAGGTGAATAAAATTTGAAAATGAATTTTGTAATCATTTAATTCTTTAATCAGTTAATTGAAAAAATGACAAAACTAAGTGTAAACATCAACAAAATAGCGACTTTGCGAAATGCAAGAGGAGGTGAATTTCCTAGTGTAACCGAAGTTGCGATAAAAATTCAGGAATTCGGAGCGCACGGAATTACCATTCATCCGCGTCCCGACGAAAGACACATCACCAGAAAAGATGTTTATGATTTAAAACCTTTAATTTACACGGAATTTAATATTGAGGGAAATCCGCACCGTAATTTTGTTGATATGGTTTTGGAAGTAAAACCAGAGCAAGTAACTCTGGTTCCCGATGCAAATGATGCGATAACTTCCAATGCAGGTTGGGATTGTATAACTCATTTGGGTTTTCTGAAAAACGTAATCGCCGAATTTAAAAATGCAGGAATCAGAACATCAATTTTTCTTGATCCGAATCCGGAAATGGTAAAATATGCCGTAGAAACCGAAACCGACAGAATCGAACTTTATACAGAAGCTTATGCCAAAAATTATTCAGTCAATAAAGAATCTGCGATTGAATTGTATTACAAAACCGCTTTAGAAGCCGCAAAATATAATTTGGGAATCAATGCAGGACACGATTTGAGTTTGGAAAATTTAAAATATTTTGCTGATAATATCCCTAATTTGCTAGAAGTTTCCATTGGTCACGCTTTGATTTCCGAAGCGTTGTATCTCGGTTTAGAAAATACTGTTCAAGCGTATTTGAAACGTTTGGCGAAGTGGTAGAAATTTCATTTAAAGTATAAAACTCAACGTTTATAGTTTTTCAAAAATTGATGTGAAATTTAATTTCTTACGGTTGCGTATTAGCAATCATTTTGTCGATTTTTTTGCGGTTTCCTACTACGAATAAAATATCGTCTTTTTGCAGAATTTCGGTAGATTCAGGGTTTACTATTCTCTCTTCACCGCGTCGAATTGCAACCACCAAACCATCGGTTTTATCACGGATTCCCGATTCCCGAATCGTTAATCCTTTTTTCGATGAGTTATGGCTGATTAATATTTTCCCGAGTTTAATATCGTCAATACTGGTTTCTTCCACCATTTCCTGACTGTCGAAAATCGGTTTGAAAATCTGGAACTGGTCGTCTGTCGCAATGATTCCCACTTTATCATGAGGAAGCAGCACCTGAAATCTATCGGGAGTGTGAATCAGTTTTTTGCCTCTTTTGATGTAACCGATATTTATGCCGTATTTTTCGCGCCACTGCAAATCAACAAGTTTTGTACCGACGTATTCTGCTATAGGATTTACTTCCAATTCGATGATATGAACGTCCCACGCTGCAAGATTTCCCGAAAAATCACTTTTCCCAGAAAGTCGGCTCATTGCAACTTCATCATTTTCGCGATTGTTCAGATTCGTGATAAATCTTCTTTCTAAACGGTTGTAGAACTTGTTGATTCTTTTAGAAAAAACATAAATCAAAACCACTGCAACCGGAATGGTAATAAAAATTGAAATTTGTGTTGAAGCAAATCGGTCAAGAAAAAGACCGAGTATCAAGATGCCAATTCCGAATCTGATGATTTCTATAATAAGAAGCGGACCTCGGTTGTATTTTGTTTTCGTCCAAAGTTCGCGGTATGCCAATGAATCGGGTCTTTTCACCATTAATGCCCAAAGAAACGGCATTGTAAAAATCAGCGGAATCACAATGTCAATAATGTTTTTTAAGCGATTGCTCTCAATTCCTTCATTAATTTTCGGAATGATAAAATGTGAAAAAAGCAGGTAAATCCCAGTGATGATAATTCCGTTAATAAGTAAAATTCTTACATAATTATTCAGAATCGTTTTCCAATGGTTTTCTGCTTGAATGCTTTGTGTATTGGTAGAATACTTGTTGATTTTCGCAATATATTTCGGGGGAATAACTTTAACCAGCCAATTGTAAAACGGCTCGGAAAGCTTAATGAGATACGGCGTGGTAAAAGTAGTAATCGCTGAAACGCCTACTGCAACAGGAAAAAGGAAATCTGAAATCACACCAAGCGACAAACCTAAAGTTGCCACAATAAAAGCAAATTCGCCGATTTGCGCCATACTCATTCCCACTTGTACAGATTGTTTCAGGGGTTGCCCAGAAATCAGCGCACCCAAAGTAGAACTGAAGAGTTTGCCGAAAAGCGTTAAAAAAGTAACAATCAGAATCGGAACCGCATAAATAATCATGTCGTCATAATTAATCATCATTCCCACAGAAACAAAGAATACCGCCCCAAAAAGGTCTTTCACAGATTTCAGCGTATGTTCTATTTTTTCGGCAACCGTAGTTTCTGCAATAATGGAACCCATCACAAATGCACCGAGTTCTGCCGAAAAACCAACGGAAGTCGCAATCAAAACCATTCCCAAACACAATCCTATGGAGATAATCATTAGAATTTCTTCATCTACAAGTTTTTGTATTCTCTTTAAAAATGTGGGTAATAAGAAGATTCCCAACAAAAACCAAAGAATCAGGAAGAATAACAATTTCCCGACCGTGAATAAAATTTGTGCGCCTTCAAACTCTTTGGTAACAGCAATTGTGGAGAGTAAAACCATGAGTAAAATCACCACAATATCTTCCACAACAAGGACACCGAAAACGGTTTTGGCAAAGTTTTTCGTTTTTACGCCTAATTCATCAAATGCACGAATGATAATGGTGGTAGATGAACTTGCGAGCATACCGCCGAGAAACATAGAATCCATCACGCTCCAACCTAAAAAACGACCTGTGTAATATCCTGCAACCGTGATAAAGATGATTTCGACAAAAGCAGTAACAGAAGCCGAACCACCGACTTTCATTAGTTTTTTGAAACTGAACTCTAATCCTAAACTGAAGAGTAAAAAGATAACCCCGATTTCAGCCAGTGTTTTGATATTCGACATATCTACAACCGATGGAAAAATTTTGAAATTTGGGCTTACCAAAAATCCTGCAATAATGTAACCCAAAACTAGTGGCTGCCTGATTTTCTTGAAAATCAATACCACAATTGCGGCTACGATTAAGATTAATGCCAAATCTTCAATTAATTTCGGTAAGTGTCCCATACTGCGTAAATCTCATTTTTCCAAAAATAATGAAAATGCTTTAATTAATCAAGAGATTTTTTAGTGCATTAACACATATTTCTTAAAATGCAACATTTACTTTTATATTTATTTTTTATAAATTGCGGCTCATTATTATCGATTAACTTACTATTATGAAGAAAATTTTATTATCGTTGATGGTTGTTGCAAATCTTGTAATAGTAGTGAATGCACAAACTATAAAAATTTCGTTTGAACAGTCGGAAGGTTATATAATTGCACCTTTAGCATCACAAAATGGTTGGTCAACTTGGGGAGTAGAACCACCAGATGGAGAAGTAAATGGCACAAAACCAACTGATGGTACACTAAATTTTCAAATGACTGCTACAGATTCGTGGTATTATGGTGGTTTTGAAAAAGAAATTCCGTCTTATCAAAAAGTTGAAATTTCTTATGATGTAAATCTCAGTGAAGTAGGAGGAGCTGATTTTATTGCCGCTACTTATGATACAGAATATTATTATGTTGCAGCATTCAACTTTCATTGGCAAGAAAGTATAAAAATTTATAAAGGTTTAGGAAACTGGGAAATTATAGGACCTTATGATGCAGATGTGGTATATCATTGCAAATCTGTGATTGATCTCAGTACCGGAAAAGTAGAATATTTTCTAAACGGCTCATCTGTAGGTTCATACACAACAACTTTAAACAATGTTTCTATCATAGATTTTGTAACCGATAATTTCGGATTAACTACTTATTATATAGATAACATTCAAATTACAGATTTAAGCAGTATGGCAACAACCGAGGTGAAGAAAGACGCGGTTAGCATTTATCCGAATCCTGCAACAGATATTCTTAAAATTGAAACGAAAGCAGGTGTTTTGTCTGCACAAATTTTTGATGCTTCAGGAAAAATCGTTTCTATATCGAAAGATGCCAAAGAGATTAATGTATCTTTTCTATCTAGAGGAAGCTATATTATAAAAATCGAGACAGAAGTCGGATTTATTTCTAAAAAATTCATCAAAAAATAATCAGATCTTTCGGCTAACTAAAACCTCCTGAAAACAATCTCAGGAGGTTTTTTGGCTTTAAGAATTTGTTCGAATTATTTCTTTTACCCAGAAAAGATAATTTACAGTTACAGTCATAAGATATGATTTGTCCGTTTTTTATATGGCATTTCATATCCTGCACATAAACGCTGTTAATGTTTTTGATAGATTTAGAAAATTCCAAAACAAAAAAACACCCCAAATTTTCGGAGTGTTTTCGTCTGAAATCTCATATCTCAAATCTCGTGTCTGAAATCTAGTAACTTCCTTTCTCAATAAAATGTGCCGCCACTTTTTCAGTAAGTTTCACCACATTCGGAGTATTGGTATATTTCGTGAATCTTCGAAGTCCTGAAAGCATCATTCTTTGTTCGTCGCCTTCTGCGAAAGATACGATTCCTTCTTTGGCTGCCGTGATGATTTTTTCTATTGCTTTGTAAAGGTTCAACTGTGCCATTGCTGTTTCTACGGAATCAGGAGCGAAATGTTTTTCTGCTCTTAAAACTGCAGATTCTGCCATATAGATCTGATTCAGTATTTCGGAAGCATTCAGGAGTAAATGTTGTTGCTTTTCAATTTCTGTCATATATTTTTGAAGTGCCGCTCCGGAAACCATTAAAAATACTTTTTTCAGATTGGCGAGAATCGCTTTTTCTTCGCTCATATATTCGGAATAATCGGGAACGTCGAAAGACGGAATTCCCGTTAACTCTTTAGAAATCGCCATTGCAGGAGTCAGCAAATCCAATTGTCCTTTCATTGCACGTTTGATGAGCATTCCAACTGCGAGAAGTCGGTTGATTTCGTTGGTTCCTTCGTAGATTCTTGCAATTCTGGAATCTCTCCACGCACTTTCCATAGGTGTTTCTTCGGAAAATCCCATTCCGCCGAAAATCTGTATGCCTTCATCAGCAATGTGCTGCATTGCATCGGAAACGAAAACTTTCAGAATGGAACATTCCACCGCAAATTCTTCCACACCTTTCAGTTCTGCTTCCTGATGATTCATTCCTGTTGCAACCAACTCGTCGATTTTGTCCTGAATATTTTTCGCTGCTCTGTAAGAACCGGCTTCATTCACAAAAGTGAGCGTTGCCATTTCTGCAATTTTCTTGCGAATTGCACCGAAAGTGGAAATTGAAACCCCGAATTGTTTTCTTTCATTAGCGTATTGAACAGCTTCGTTGAAAACTCTTCTGTGTCCGTCGAGATTGGCGGCTGCTAATTTAATTCTGCCGACATTCAGAGCGTTCAAAGCGATTTTAAAACCATTGTTTCTTTCGCCCAGCATATTTTCAACAGGAATTTTCATATCATTAAAGAAAACCTGTCTTGTAGAGGAAGCACGGATTCCGAGTTTGTGTTCTTCTTCGCCTAAAGTCAAAGAATTCGGGTCTTCAAGTTCGCTTCGGTTGATGACAAATCCTGTAATATTTTTATCATCGTCAATTTTCGCGAAAAGCGTGAACGTATCGGCAAATCCCGCATTGGAAATCCACATTTTCTGCCCGTTGATGATGTAATGTTTTCCGTCTGCGGAAAGTACTGCTTTTGTTTTTCCAGAATTGGCGTCTGAACCTGCATCCGGCTCTGTTAAACAGTACGCCCCGAATTTTGTTCCCGATGCCAAATCAGGAAGATATTTGTTTTTCAGTTCTTCCGAACCGTACAAAAGGGTAGGAAGCGTTCCGATTCCGGTGTGCGCTCCGAAAGCTGTTGCGAGTGAACCTGTTGCTCCCGAAAGATAATCGCAAGCGAGCATTGTTTCGATAAATCCCATTCCGAGACCGCCGTATTGTTCGGGAACGGCAATTCCGAGCATTCCCATTTCCCCTAATTTTTTCATACATTCTTCCGTGAATGCGTAGTCTTTTTTCTCAAATTTTTCCTTGTTCGGAACGACTTCTCTGTCGATGAATTCTTTTGCAGAATCACGAAGCATTTTCTGCTCTTCCGAAAGTTCTTCCAATGAGAAGATTTCTGTTGCGGGAGTTTCCTTAATGAGGAATGCTCCACCGATTAAATTTGCCATATTTTTTTTGTTTTTTGTATGAATGTATGTTGTAAAATGTATTAATGTATTACTATTACCAATTTTGCAATTTTTTTGAACTGAAAGAATTTTGTCTTGTGATTAAATTTCCATCCATTATTACTTTTGAAGTTATTGGTATCAATACTTTTCGATATTTTGAAGTTCTCTATTGCAGTTGTCAGGAATTTCTGATAAGTTCATAAATCACACCCTCTTTCCCGTCAAAATCAAAAGTCTTTTTAAATTTCATTCCTATTTTTTCGAGAACTTTTATTGAAGCGGTATTTTCTTTCATTGCCCGTCCTACAATGTTTTCTATATTCAAATCACTAAATCTGTATTGAACACATTTTAGTGCTGTTTCTGTGGCAAAACCTTTATTCCAGTAATCCTGAAAAAACCGAAATCCTATATCATATTCATCATCTTCGGGACTGTATTTCAAACCACACCAACCTATAAATTTATCTGTGATTTTCTCAATAACAGCTAATCTTCCGACTCCGTATTTTTTGTGTTGGTCGTAATTTGAAAGAAAATTTTCTGCATCCTCAATATTCTTAAACGGCTCATCTCCTGTGAATTTTAATACTTCGTGATTGAGATTCAAATTGTAGAAATTTTCCGCATCATCAGTTGTCAGATGACGTAGATAAGTCCTTTCAGTTTCCAAAATATTTTGAGCTTTCATTTTCTTACAAAAGTTCATAAACCGCCGCTGCTCCTTGTCCTGTTCCAACGCACATTGTTACCATTCCGTATTTGTTTCCACGTCTTCTCATTTCATCGAACAACTGAACCGCAAGTTTCGCTCCGGTGCAGCCGAGAGGATGTCCCAAAGCAATCGCACCTCCGTTCACATTCGTGATTTCGGAATTGATTCCTAATTCATTTATCACGGCAACGGATTGGGAAGCAAATGCTTCATTTAGTTCAATCAGTTCGATGTCGTTTAATTGAAGTCCGGCTTGTTTCAACGCTTTCGGAACGGCGTAAACAGGTCCCATTCCCATAATTCGCGGTTCTAAACCTGCTGCAGCGTAGGAAACCAGCCGTGCTTCCGGTTCAAGACCTAATTCTTTTACCATTTCTTCGCTCATCACGATTACGAAAGCCGCTCCATCGCTCATTTGCGAGGAATTTCCTGCTGTTACGCTTCCGCCTTGTGCGAAAACGGGTTTTAGTTTTGCCAGACCTTCGAGGGAAGTGTCTTTTCGTGGGCCTTCATCTACCGAAAAATCGAATTTTTTGGTCTGCAATTTCTGATTTTCATCAATGAAATTATATTCCACCGGAACCGGCACGATTTGATTGGCGAATTTCCCTTCCGCAAGTGCTTTCAAGGCTTTTTGATGTGAATGAAATGCAAATTCGTCCTGCGCATCGCGGGAAATGTTGTATTCTTTCGCAACGGCTTCCGCAGTGTAGCCCATTCCCCAATAATAATCAGGGTTGGATTTGGCGATATTGGAATCGGGAACGGGTTTGTAACCGCCCATCGGAATATAAGACATCGATTCTGTTCCGCCCGCAATAATGCAATCCGCCATTCCGGACTGGATTTTTGCCGTAGCAATCGCAATCGCCTCCGAACCGGAAGCACAATATCGGTTAATCGTAACGCCCGGAACTTTGTCGGTGTTTAGTCCCATTAAGGAAATCAAACGTGCCACGTTCAGCCCTTGTTCGGCTTCGGGCATTGCGTTTCCTACAATTAAATCGTCGATTCTGTCTTTGTCGAGTTGCGGAACTTCTGCCATCAGTTTTTCGATTACTTTTGCCGCAAGTTCGTCCGGTCTTGTGAACCTTAAACTGCCTTTCGGTGCTTTTCCTACGGCAGTTCTGTATCCTTTGATTATGTATGCTGTTTTCATAACTTTTTTGTATTATGTACAATGTACAACGTACAATGTACTTTGATTAGGGTTTATAATTTTGGATTAATTTTATAAGCATATTTTGGATATGTTTTAATTCATTAAAAACCAATTCATAGTTTTCCGATGAAATATATTCTAAATTTTTTGCAACGATGATTTGAGTTTCAAATTCAAAAGACGAAGCGAGAGCAATAGACAGAAATTGAGCAAACTGCTTGTCGGTATCTCTTCCTGCACCTTCGGCAATATTTGAAGGTATTGAAACTAAACATCTTCGGGATTGAGAAGTCAAACCGAACAGTTCGTCTTTTGGAAAAGATTTTGAAAATCCGTAATAAAGCGTTGTTAAATTAATCGCCTTTTTCCATACATCCAACTCTCTGAAATTATGCATAATTTAGAATTTTAAAATATTATCATAAAATACATTTACACGATATATCCGATATTTTTTTACATTGTACATTGTACATCCGACATTGTACAAATCAATTCCTCAATGGTTTTCCGTTCTGCAACATATACTGAATACGCTCCAACGTTTTCCTTTCCCCACACAATTGCAGGAACGTTTCCCTTTCCAGATTCAGCAAATACCTTTCAGAAACCAAAGTCGGTTCGGAAAGATTTCCGCCTACCATTACGTTGGCTAATTTATCGGCGATTTTCTTGTCGTATTCTGAAATGTAATTTCCGGCAAGCATCTGGTCAGTTCCAACGAGGAACATTCCGAGAGCATCTTTTCCGAGAACGGTTACTTTCTGTTCGATGGGTTGGGTGTAACCTTGTTCTGCCAATAGTTTTGCTACTTTTTTGGCTTCGGCAATCTGTCGTTTTTTATCGACAACCACGATGTCTTTTCCGTGTTCCAGAATTCCCATATCGTAGACTTCGTAAGCCGAAGTGGCGACTTTTGCCATTGCGATATTCATAAAAGCATCACGAAGCCGGTTGGTTTTCACGTCGTCTTTTACGAAATCTTTGCAGGTTCTGAGCGTAAATTCTTTCGTTCCGCCTCCTCCCGGAATCACGCCGACTCCAAGCTCTACCAATCCGATATACGTTTCCGCCGCAGCAACCACTCTGTCTGCGTGAAGCGTCATTTCGCAGCCGCCACCCAAAGTCATTCCATGAGGTGCAACGACAACCGGAACAGATGAATAACGCACTCTCATCATTGAGTTTTGGAAATAGGCAATCGCCATATTCAAATCGTCCCAGTCTTGTTCTACCGCCATCATCAGAATCATTGCGAGATTCGCTCCGACAGAGAAATTCGCTCCCTGATTTCCGACAACAAGTCCGTCGTATTCTTTTTCGGCTAAATCAATGGCTCTGTTCAGTCCGTCCAGAACTTCTCCGCCGAGAGAATTCATTTTGGAACGGATTTCAAAATTGATAATTCCATCACCCAAATCCTGAATCGCTGAACCGGAATTGCTCCAAAGCGTTTTGTTTTTGCGGATATTATCGAGGATAATGAATGCGTCCTGTCCTGGAATTTGGTCATAATTTCCTGAATTTTTATCGTAGAAAATGCTTTGACCATCGTCATTTACTTTGTAGAAAGTTTCACCCTTTTCCGCTAATTGTTTTACCCAATTGGAAACTTCGTAACCCGCTTCTTTGGCGAGTTCTGCACCTTTCTGAATTCCGACAGAATCCCAGATTTCAAACGGCCCGTTTTCCCAGCCGAAACCGGCTTTCATCGCATCGTCGATTTTGTAAACTTCATCGGAAATTTCAGGAACTTTATTGGAAACGTAAGCGAACAAAGCACCGAGAGATTTTCTGTACAGTTCTCCGGCTTTGTCTTTTCCGCCGATTAAAACTTTAAATCTGTCAATCGGTTTGTCGATATTTTTAGTCAGTTCTAAAGTCGGGAATGAAGATTTTCCCTGCAACTCGTATTCTAAAGTATCGAGATTTAAACCCTGAATTTCCGATTTTCCTTCCGCATTTTTCACTTTTTTGTAGAAACCCTGTTCGGTTTTAGAACCGAGCCATTTGTTATCGACCATTTTCTGAATGTAATCGGGAAGCGAAAACACATTATTAAAGTCATTGGCTTCAGCACCGCTTTCACGCACTCCGTTTGCAACGTGAACCAAAGTATCCAAACCGACAACATCGGCTGTTCTGAACGTCGCCGATTTCGGACGACCGATTACTGCACCTGTCAATTTGTCCACATCAGAAACGGTTAATCCTAATTTCTGAACGTTATGCAACAAATCCATCATTGAGAAAACCCCGATTCTGTTGGCGATAAACGCAGGTGTATCTTTCGCTAAAACCGTTGTTTTTCCCAAAAATTTCGCTCCATAATTCATATAGAAATCCACAATTTCGGGGAGTGTATCTTTGGTCGGAATGATTTCCAAAAGCGGTAAATAACGCACCGGATTGAAGAAATGCGTTCCTGCAAAATAATGTTTAAAATCTTCGCTTCGTCCTTCTGTCAGGAAGTGAATCGG
>CAZHFE010000052.1:0-14504 GCA_964532055.1 uncultured Kaistella sp.
ATCTGAAAGACGCTTTCGAGAAGTTTGCCAAAAAAATGACCGTAGTTGTAGATGTGAATGATTTACGTAAAGATGATATAGAATTTTTCAGAAAAAATGTCGCAGAAAACAAAGGAGATAAAAAACTGAACTTCTATGTAAAAAATCCTGATGACCAATCGAATATTGAACTGATGTCAATGAAAACTCATATCAACATTAATGGTCATCTTCTGCAAATCATCAATGAAATTCAGAAGTATGAAGTTTTTCTGAATTAAGAAAGTAGGAGCAGTAAAATTCGATATATTTTGAAATATTTTTGGTGTAGCAAGGTTTCCAATGAATATAATTTAACATAATATAAATTATAGGAAAATTGTAAAGTGTTTTATCCGCAAAAATTTTAAGCTTTAACAAAAAAGTTCTTTAATATGTATTATAAATTAGCAACTTTAAAAATTTCCTCTTAATTTTTCACGGTTTCCTAATCGCTGAGAATCGGCTGTAGAATTTTTTTCCTTATATTTATCTATTTCAAAGAATTATTCTTCCTATAATAAAAGATACGGCTTTTTCAGAGCTGCCTAAAATTCTAATCACATTCACTACACAGATATTAATCTTATGGATTCTTTTTTTTTACCTTTTCAGAATTTCAATCTCTGAAAGTTTTTTAATTGAGAAATATCTTTTTTTACTCTTTTTCATTATCTTTACTGAACTTTTTAGAATAAAAAAACCTGCTTATGAAAAACCTTATTTCCGCTGTATTGATGATACTTTTCATCACAAGCTGCCAGAAAAAAAACACAGAAGTAATCACTTCTACTCCACTTGATTCCACAACAGTTGCAGAACCAGGTAAACAGAGAGAGCAATCATCTATTGAAACTTGCTTTATGGGAAACACAGGAAAAGACAGCATTTTCATCAGCTTTGAAGATAATTTAGGAACAATCACCGGAAAACTCAATTACAAAAATTTCGAGAAAGACAGTTCAACAGGAACTTTTGTCGGAATCAAAAGCGGCGATACGCTGAAACTGAATTATACCTTTGAATCTGAAGGTCAAACTTCTGATGAAGAAATCTATTTTCTGCTAAAAAACGGAACAATGATTGAAGGAATTGGGCAAAGAAAACAAGACAAGAACCAATCGTTTTACGCAGACTATCGCAAAATAAAATTCCCGTCAGAAAACTCATTAAAACCTGCTGATTGCAAAGTCATTGAAAAAAACTCAACAGTAAATAAGCATATTGTGAAAAATATTTTTTAATATTTTTGCCCGATATGAAAATTGATGACTCAAAAAATAAGCAGAGTTTCTTCACTATGAACTCTCTGAATCGGCTCTGCAAACAAAGCTCCGTATCTGTATCAGATTTCTCAATAAAAAATAAATTTTATAATCTTCACAAAAAATCTTAATTTTAGCCAAACAAAAAATTATGTCATACTACCCGCTTACAAACATTCCGGATTACTATTTAATGGACGAACTTTTAACCGATGAACACAAATTAATCCGGCAATCGGTAAGAGATTGGGTGGAAAGTTTTGTGATGCCGAAAATAGACGAAGCAGCACAAAACCATACCGATATTCCGAATCTGATGAAAGAATTGGGGAAAATTGGCGCGCTCGGTCCTTACATTCCGGTTGAATACGGTGGTTCAGGTTTAGACCAAATTTCTTACGGATTGATTATGCAGGAATTGGAAAGAGGCGATTCTGCCGTTCGTTCCGCAGCTTCTGTTCAGAGTTCTTTGGTCATGTTTCCCATCAATGAATTTGGTTCGGAGGAACAAAAAAGAAAATTTTTACCGAAATTAGCATCGGGTGAAATGATTGGTGCATTCGGTTTAACTGAACCTAATCACGGTTCAGATCCCGGTTCTATGGAAACTCATTTTGAAGACAAAGGCGATCATTATTTGCTGAATGGTGCTAAAATGTGGATTACCAATTCTCCGCTTTGCGATATTGCCGTAGTTTGGGGGAAAAACGAAGAAGGGAAAATACAGGGATTAATTGTAGAACGCGGTTTCGAGGGTTTTACTACTCCGGAAACTCATAATAAATGGTCGCTTCGCGCATCTAAAACAGGCGAGTTGGTTTTCCATGATGTGAAGGTTCCGAAAGAGAATTTGCTGCCTAAAGTTACAGGATTAAAAGGACCTCTATCTTGTCTTAATTCTGCACGTTACGGAATTTCATGGGGAGTGATTGGTGCTGCAATCGATTGTTATTGCGCCGCTGTACAATACGCCAAAGAAAGAAAACAGTTCGGAAAACCGATTGCTTCATACCAATTGCAGCAGAAAAAACTGGCAGAGTTTTTAACTGAAATTACTAAAGCACAATTGCTCTGTTTACAATTAGGAAATCTGAAAAATACTCACAAAGCTACCCCTTCGCAAATCTCGATGGCGAAAAGAAATAACGTAAAAATGGCGATTGACATTGCGAGAGAATCTCGACAAATTCTTGGCGGAATGGGAATCATGGGCGAATTTCCGATGATGCGTCATGCTGCAAATTTGGAATCGGTTATCACTTACGAAGGAACTCACGATGTTCACTTGTTGATTACCGGTTTGGATATTACAGGAATTAGTGCGTTTTAATCATTATTTGTAGTAATAATTTATTATTTGAAACCCCGAAAGTTGCTGAAATTTTAGGGGTTTTATTTTTTTTACTATTTTAAAGTCGGGAGATTTTCTACAACTAAGGATTTTTCTTGTTATAATAACTTAATTTTTCAATCCCCGAAAATTATCCGCCAAAAAACACTACTTTTGCACCGTCAAAAAACAAGTATGCAAAACATCAGAAATATTGCGATTATCGCACACGTTGACCACGGAAAAACAACATTGGTTGACAAAATCATTCACGCTACAAATATCTTCCGCGAAAATCAGGAATCAGGCGAACTGATTATGGACAACAACGATTTGGAGCGTGAAAGAGGAATTACCATCTTATCCAAGAACATTTCGGTAACGTATAAAGACACCAAAATTAATGTTATTGATACACCAGGACACGCCGATTTCGGAGGTGAAGTAGAACGGGTTCTGAAAATGGCAGATGGCGTTTTGCTTTTGGTAGATGCTTTCGAAGGACCAATGCCGCAAACAAGATTCGTTTTGCACAAAGCACTTGAATTGGGATTGAAACCTATTGTAGTCATTAACAAAGTTGATAAACCGAATTGTCGTCCCGATGAAGTTCACGATCAGGTTTTTGATTTGTTTTTTAATCTTGATGCCACCGAAGAACAATTAGATTTCCCTACTTTTTACGGCTCTTCAAAACAGGGCTGGTTCAATACTTCTCTGGAACAAACAGATTCAATAATGCCTTTGTTAGACGGTATTTTACAATATGTTCCCGAACCGAAAGTAGAAGAAGGAAACTTACAAATGCAGGTTACTTCTCTTGATTTTTCTTCATTTTTAGGAAGAATTGCCATCGGAAAAATAACAAGAGGTTCGGTAAAAGAATCGCAATGGATTGGTTTATCTCAAGAAGGCGGAAATATACTGAAAGGAAAAGTAAAAGAGCTCTACGTTTTTGAAGGACTTGGTAAAAAGAAAGTTCAAGAAGTAAATGCAGGTGATATTTGTGCGATTGTTGGTTTTGATACCTTCCAAATCGGAGATACTTTTGTCGATTTAGAAAATCCGGAACCTTTAACTCGGCTTTCTATCGACGAACCTACATTGAACATGACTTTTTCCATCAACAACTCCCCTTTCTTCGGTAAAGACGGAAAATATGTAACTTCTAATCACTTGAAAGAAAGATTAGAAAAAGAGCTGGAAAAAAACTTAGCATTAAGAGTTGAGCAAACCGATGATGCGAATACTTTTTTGGTTTTCGGACGAGGAATTCTGCACCTTTCCGTTCTCATCGAAACCATGAGAAGAGAGGGTTACGAAATTACAATTGGGCAACCTCAAGTAATTTTGAGAGAAATAGACGGCGAAAATTGCGAACCTTATGAATCGATGGTAGTAGATGTTCCTGAAGAATATGCATCACGAGTGATTGATTTAACAACACAGCGAAAAGGCGACCTGCACATTATGGAAACCAAAGGTGAAATGCAGCATCTGGAATTTGAAATTCCGTCAAGAGGATTAATCGGATTGCGTTCGCAAATGTTGACTGCAACTGCAGGTGAAGCAATTATGGCGCATCGTTTTGTAGATTACAAACCTTTCAAAGGAGCAATTCCTGGAAGAAGTAACGGAGTTCTCATCGCCAAAAATCAAGGACAAGGAACTGCTTATTCCATTGAGAAATTGCAAGACAGAGGCAGATTCTTTGTTGACCCGAGTGAAGAAGTTTATGCAGGAATGATTGTAGGCGAACAAAACAAACCGGGAGATTTGGTGGTAAATATCGTAGAAGGAAAACAGCTGAATAATATGCGTGCTTCAGGAAAAGATAAAGACGGAAGCATTGCTCCGAAAATACAGATGTCGCTGGAAGAATGTATGGAATATATTCAAGCCGATGAAGCGATTGAAGTTACCCCGAATTTTATCAGAATGCGTAAGAAAATTTTATCTGAAGAAGATAGAAAACGTGCAGAAAGAGCAGTGAAATAATTCGCAGGAGTTCAAGAAAACAACGCCGAAATTTTCATTTTTTGTTAAAAGTAAATGAAAATTTCAGCGTTTTTTTATTGGCAGATTTTTCATTTTCCCGATTTTTTACATTAGATTTGCTCTTATGAACCGACTATTTTTAAAATATCTTATCCTATTTTTTTCAGCCGTAATCATCATTTCCTGTTCTTCAAAAAAAACAGTTCAGCCGGCAAAAACTCTTCCTACAAAACCTATAATCACTAAAGATAGTCCTGTAAAAGAAGATGTGTCGAAACTTGAACTTCCCGAAGTAAAACGCGAGTTCCGTGCTGCTTGGATTGCCACAGTTGCTAACATCAATTGGCCATCAAAAAACAATCTTTCTGTTGAAGCCCAGAAAAGAGAAGCCATAGAATTGCTCGATATGCTGAAAGATGCCAATTTCAATGCTGTAATTTTTCAGGCAAGACCCGCTGCAGATGCTTTGTACAAAAGCAATTTAGAACCGTGGTCTTATTATTTGACAGGCGAAATAGGAAAAGCTCCATCGCCGTTTTATGACCCGCTTGAATTTTGGATTTCCGAAGCTCACAAAAGAGGAATGGAACTTCATGTATGGCTGAATCCGTACAGAGCGCATCACACAACAGGAGGTGCGGTAACTTCTGCAAGCATGGCTTCTAAAATGTCTGAACAAACGTATCGGCTGAAAAACGGAATGTATTGGATGGATCCTTCTGATGAAAAAGTGCAAAACCATGTTTCAAATGTCATTAAAGATTTGGTAAAACGCTATGATATAGACGGAGTTCATATTGACGATTACTTTTATCCCTACAAAGAATACAATGCCGGAAAAGATTTTCCTGATGATAAAACTTGGAAACGCTATCAAAATTCTAGCGGAACACTTTCTCGTGCAGATTGGCGAAGAGCCGGCGTAAATAAAATCATTAAGCGCATTCATGATGAAATAAAAGCCGAAAAATCTTATGTAAAATTCGGAATCTCACCTTTCGGAATCTGGAAACCCGGTTTTCCTTCAGATATTAAAGGTTCTTCTCAGTATGATGAACTCTACGCCGATGCAAAACTATGGCTGAATCAAGGTTGGTGCGATTATTATGCTCCGCAATTGTATTGGAAAGAAGGCGGTGCGCAAAGTTTTTCTTCATTGCTGAAATGGTGGAAAGATGAAAATCTAAAGAATATTCATTTATGGCCCGGCTTAAATACGGTAGCAATAAAAGTTGCCGATAAACCCGCAGAAATAATTGGTCAAATGAATACCGTCCGCAGAATACTTCCAAAAAACGGTGCAGGTGAAATACATTACAGTACAGACGGATTGAAAAAAAATCCTGCTATGTTGAATGCCGTTAAAAATCTTTATAAAGAAAAAGCATTGATTCCATTAACTCCTTGGTTGAAAACCCCGAAATTAGATGCTCCAAAAATCTCTGCCGAAAAATCGACTGAAAATTATAAACTGAATTGGTCTTCCAAAGATTCCGGAAGGGTTTTTCAATGGGTACTTTTCTTGAAATACGGCGATACTTGGCAAACTGAAATTTTAGAAAACAACGTTATTTCTAAAAATATTGCATCAACAAAAAATGGAAAAAAACTCACTGCTGTTGCTCTAAAATCCATCGACAGATTAGGAAATGAAAGTGAATACGATGCGAAAAAATTCTGAATCTAAATATTCCATAAAAAAAGAGAACCAATTTTATTGATTCTCTAACTTTAGTAGCGGGAACCGGACTCGAACCGATGACCTTTGGGTTATGAGTTACAAAATGCAGAAATCTTCACGCATTTAGTAGGTTTTTAACCTCCTTTTTAAGAAAAAATATTCGGTGTATATTCGGATTAATATTCTATTTGATTATGAAAATACATTGTTTTTTATATTAGGAATTACCAGTCTTCTGATTTATTTATAGCATCTTTCAACCCGGCTACAAAATCATTTGTACTTTCTTCTACTCCACTATGAAAATCAGGCATCCAAACGCTTCCATCTTTTTTAAATATAGATTTTCCCAACACTCCACTTCCTCCGGTTAAATAAATTTTAGTGTTATATTTATCTTGTCTTTCTGCTTCTTCAAAGAATGGTCTGATCATTATTTTTCCATCTTTAAACCCTAATTCATATACAGTACTATAAGGAATAGTAACAGTGAATCCAAGCGTTTTTCCCGCATTAGCAATAATGCTTGCTCTCAATTTTATTTGGCTAAATTCAACCTCATTATAACCATCTCCTTTTAAGTTGTTAAAATTAGAATGGATATACATTTTTGCTTTATCAAATATCTGTTTTTGATTTTGTCCAGGAAATTCAATTACAACAAAATCTTTTGATTTGTCAGATATATTTTTGAAGTTTTCCGGAGTTAGTACAAATTGCTGCGCAAAAGAAATAATGCTTATTCCGATTGCTAAAATTGTAATGGTTTTTTTCATGTTATAAAGTTTATGTTGGATATTTTTCAAAGCATTACATTATCACTTCTTTTTTTCGCACTACTAATATCTTGCGAAATTCACTTAATAAAAATTCCTCATCTTCGTACGTGGCTTTATCTTCGTTATCTGAAGACAGTGTAATCTTTCCCTCTTGGATGTTATGATTTTTTATTCTTTTAAATAAAATCCCCCTGTATGGGTGCCACAATGAATATACCTTTTCTTTTTTAAATATGTTTTCAGTATTCCAAAACATTTCTGAAATCGGTTCATTCCAAGTTGTTTCATTAGGGTTCAGCGTAGGAACCATAGAAAAATTATTTTTTTCTATTTTCGTTTTATAGTAAACTCCAATAATTTTCTCCTCTGGTCGTACATATTCAATCTTTTCTTTAAAATGCTCTTGAATATAATCATCAGAAAAAAAAGCCTGTTTTAGACCGGCAAATCCATTTATTGGAATCTCAACAACCTTCTGCTGAACCAATTCTTCATCATTTATTAATCTTCCCTCATTAAAATTCTTCGGTTTACCGTCATGTTTTTTGGAGGTTATTTTTACTAATGCTCCTAATGCTTCCTCTTTTGTCCCGTTTTCCAATTTTCTCGGTTCTGGAAAATGTGAAAGAAATGTTTCATTAGTGATTAACCCCATATCTTCTAAATTCTGAATTTTAATTAATTCATTTGAATCATAACCATATACATTTCCAAAAACAATAGCCAAATCTTCACTTAATTTTCTCTTACCATTTAATAGCATTGATATATAAGAGGAAGTCACTCTGAGTTTTTCAGCAACCCCTTTTTGATTGCCACCATCTTTATTAACAATATCCGTTAATATTTTTTGAAAATTTGTCATTTTTATTTTGTTAATTAACAATTTTTGTTATATCTTTGGTAACAAGTTATAAAGTAACTTTTGATGTTAAATAACATTGTTAGTTAGCAAAGTTATGTATATTATTGATAATAAACAAAATATATCATGGATTTTTTAAAATTATCCCCACAACAAAAAAGACTTAGAATAGAATCTTTGTTCGATAACTACAACAAAAGAATAAAAAAATTAAAGAAAAACGAAACAAAAAAAATGATTCGTGAAGAACTCGCAATCAAATATAGAATTGATGGCGGGGAGCGTGTTGTAGAACAAAATATTATCAGAGAGAGAAAAAAAAGACAATATGAGGCATTAACTAAAAATAATAAATATGGAAATAATTAAAATAACTCGGCACAATGATAAACATGCGGTTTCAGCGAGAGAACTTCACGGATTTTTAGAAAGTAAACAGGATTTCTCAACTTGGATTAAAGCAAGAATTGAAAAATATGGATTCATTGAAAATCAAGACTTTGAGGTTTTCCACAGTTTTATGGAAAACTCAAATGGAGGAAGACCATTAATAGAATATGCCCTATCTATCGACTGCGCTAAAGAATTAGCTATGGTTGAGGGCAACGATAAAGGCAAACAGGCACGACAATACTTTATAGAATGTGAGAAAGTTGCTAAAAATCCGATTCAAAACCTTTCCCGAATCGACCTCGCAAAAATGATAATCGCTTCCGAAGAAGAAAATCAAAGATTACAAATCGAAGCCAAAGAAAACGCACCAAAGGTATTATTTACCGATGCTGTTATTGGTTCTCAATCTTCCTGCCTTATCGGAGAATTAGCAAAATTAATCACTCAAAACGGTTACGAAATTGGACAAAACAGACTATTCGAATGGTTGAGGAAAAAAGGTTATCTCGGAAAACATGGAGAACGAAAAAACATTCCTAATCAGCAATATATAGAACAGGGTTTATTTGAACTTAAAAAAGGTGTGAGAACCGGAAACAGCGGAGAATTGCATACTACAATTACCCCCAAAGTAACTGGAAAAGGGCAGGTTTATTTTGTAAACAAATTTTTAAAAACTTCTTAAAATATGAACACTGAGCAAATTACTCCCGAACTTAGAGAAAAAATTGTAATGAAACTTTTGGAAAACAAAAAATTCATTTACAATCCCCCCTTTGAAATTATATTAACAGCAGCCGTAATTTGTAACTATGTGCAAAATGGAAAATTACCCATTAGGAGTGCAAATGGCAACGATTTAATGCTAGAGGAAATTGTTTTTGACATAGCGAAAAAGATTTATGACAAAAGAGATAACAGCGTAAATACCGCCAATAATAGCACCCCACCGAACAAGAGTTTTATCCAAAAGATATTCAGTTTTCTCCGATTTTAATTCATTAGAATATATTGCTTTTTCTCCTAACAACGTGGTTCTAAATATTACCGGCACATTATCGGGACGGGGAATATAACAAGCTGTATTTTCATCAAATTTGTCCTCCCAGCCACTTATATCTTCTAAATATTTTTTATTGTATAATTCATTTTTCAAATCTTCCGAATCAATAAAAGATGGATAACTTTTTCGCAACCAATTTAACCACATTTTTTCAATTGTGGTTTTTTCTCTTTTATATTGAAGCAGTAAAATAATACGCATATCATCTTTATAGATATTCATTCTTTTTTCTTTTCACAAATCTACAAAATAAACAATACTCTTTTTTAGATGAAATTTTTCTCACTGATTTTCAATATGTTAAATAAAATACAATTAAAAAAATAACAATACTTGTTAGTTTATTTGTTAGTTAACAAAAATAGTTATACATTTGACATAACAAATTTTGTTAATTATGAAAACAATAGACTTATTTCTCAAAACAGCAACTGACGAATTTGGTAATCAAATAAAAGGCGATGTGTCAAATGGTTTTAGAGGTATGATTTTTTTCGGTGGCGACATTGATGATTTAGATGTGCAATATATAGACTGCACTATTGAAATTGATGGCATTACTGTTTTTCACAATTCGCTTTCAGACGAGCAAAGCAATTTATTTGACGCTTTTGTTGAACATGTACAAGGCGAAATTCGAAAAATTGAGCAATCATATAGAGATATGAAAGCAACTGAACAACACCTTTACAAAACAGCAAATTGGTAACATGAAAGCGACTTTAAACCTATTCATTATTGGATTTATATTACTAATAATGTGCGATTGCGAAAACAACGCAAATAGAACTGTATTAGATTACACTTTGAGCATCTACTCTATTTCCGGATTGGTAACATTTGGTTTTTTCAGAGTGTATCACAAAGAATTTAAAGACTTTATAACTAAACCTTAAAATTATGAATTTACAAAATGAACAACGCAGAATAGAGAAATTAAAAGAAATTTCTCAAATGCTTGAAAATAATGAGAAACGCATTAACACCTTTAAAGACAATATTCAATGTTTTTCAAAGAACGGTTTAATCGGCAATCTAAAGTGGTCGCAGAAAAATCTTGAAATCGCTAAAGCAGTTAAATGTCGACTTGAAAAATGGTATTTAAGAACACTCCACCGAGTGAATGTACCTGTGTAAAAAAAGTAAATGCAATCTGTATATAGAAACATATTAGACCAAATACCCTTTCAAATCGTGAAAGAATATTGCGACACAAAAAAGTTTCCGCAATACTCCCGAAACGATGAAGAAGAAGTTGAGATATGGCTTAAAAAAAATGTACTGAAATACAGAAATCCTAATTTTAAAATTGAAAGTAAAAAATGAGTACAGAAATTAAAAATATACCAACATTAGCAGAATTGACGGTAGATTTAGATACTGCGTGGAGAAATGACCAATTAAATCTACTTCTAAATCAGAACCCTCCTGCTAAATGGATTGCAAAACACCCTTTCATTAAAAAAGAGGTTGTTGTAAATGGTGTAAAACAGAAAGTTCCTTACGAATATCTACCTATTGATAAAGTAGAGCATTTACTCCGCAAGATTTTCAAAGAATACAAAATAGAGATTACAGGGCAAGGTGTAGCATTTAATGGCGTATGGGTATCAGTAAGGGTACATTTTAAATCTCCTACTAATAACGAATGGTATTCCCACGACGGCATCGGTGCAAGTCAATTACAGACAAAATCCGGTACAAGTCCGAGTGATTTAATGAATATCAATAACGGCGCTATTTCAATGGCTTTTCCATTAGCAAAAACGCTGGCAATAAAAGATGCTTGCGATTTGTTCGGTAATCTCTTTGGAGCAAATCTTAACCGAGCTGATGTAATTCCTTTTACTCTTGATAGTAATATTCAAGAGCATTTATCAAAGTCTAACGCAGAAAAAATGAAACTATGATAAAGTATGCAGTTTTCGATACAGAAGAAGAATGGTTGGATTTCCGAGCACAATACTTTACCGCAAGCGAAGCCACTAAATTACTTCCAGAGCCAAAAAAGAAAGACGAAGTTTTATCTGTTGGAGCGAAAACTTACATCCGTAAGAAAGCCGCTGCTCTTTTAGCTCCGAGAGAACCTAGTTATTATAATTCTTCAATGGAACACGGTAAAAATACAGAACCGACCGCAGCAATAGAATTTGCTAAATTATTAGGCAAGTCTTTAGATGATGACGATGTTATTTACACCTCTACAAATGGTTTTGTATTCTTCTATGATGATGAGTATAATTTAGGTGGCACACCGGATATTATTTTAAGACCAGTAAAGAAATCTGGTGAAATCAAATGCCCTAATTCAGATACACATTTAGAATATTTAATGCTCAATACCGCAGAAGATGTTAAAAATAATCTATCGGAATACTATGGACAAATGCAGACCAATATGTATTTAACAGAAACTAATGAATGCATATTTATGAGTTTTGATAATCGTTTTTACAATGACAAATTGCATTCTCATTTCATCACTATTCCAAGAGATAATGAATACATTGAAAGGTTATTAGCCAAAGCAAAACACGCCAAAGCGTATAAAGATTTAATCCTTAAGACGATTAATGATGATTGCAGTAAGAATTAAAACCGGTATCTGCATCGACTGTTCAGACGGAAAAGAAAAGCCGCTCATCGCAAAGCGTTGCAGAACTCATTACTGGCAACACAGAAAAGCCGTAAAGAATCCCAAAACAGTGTGGAAAGAAGAAAAGAGAAAGGAGTTAAAAAAGTTTCTTAACCCCATTCCGAAAGTATCAGCAAAAAGAAAAGTAGAGAACCGAAAATACACTATTGAGAGATTGAGATTTTTGGCACAACCAGAAAACTTAAGATGTCCAATAACCAATGAAAGAACAACCGACATTCATCATAAAAAAGGGCGAATAGAAAGTCTGCTTCTTGACACAAGATATTGGTTAGCTGTTTCTCGAAATGGACATAGAGAAATAGAAGAAAACCCCGATTGGGCAAAAGAACAAGGGTATTCCCTAAGTAGATTAGAAAAATAAAATTTTACAAAAAGCAAACTAAAAAATTAAAGTAATGAACAACGCAGACCAACCAATAAATCCGCAAAACTACACAAGAATTGGAGACGGTGAAAATGATTTTGCCCCATTAATTGACGGAAAGAAAACCGGATATGAAATGAAAATGGGAGGGCTTACCAAACGAGAATATTTCGCAGGATTAGCAATGCAGGGGCTTAGTGTAGGAAAAAGAACCGCGGATTTAAAACAAGGCGAATGTTATGATATTGCTGAATGCGCAATTATAATTGCCGACGAACTTTTAAGACAACTTGAAACAACAAAACAATAATTATTATGAACTACTTAATCGTAAAAAATGCAGGATTAATAGAACCAGAAGACTTGTATCTAATCGGTTCTTCTACAAAACGAAACTCAACTGATAAAATAGGAATGTTCGGTTCCGGATGGAAGTTCGCTTTAGCGTGGCTTTTGAGAAACGACTGCGCTCCAATAATCTACAGAGGGCAAAAAGAAATAAAAATTGATTCTACTTCAAAATTCCACCGAGATAATCTTGTTAAGGTCATCACGATTAATGATATAGAAACTTCATTAACAACGGAAATGGGAATGAAGTGGACTGGGTGGATGGCTTTGAGAGAAATTATTTCAAATGCGATCGACGAGGGAGAATACAATTTGACAACCAGTTGGAATCCTGAAATTAATCCTGAAAGATTTGATGAAAATACAACCACTATTTTCATTCCAATGAATAATGATTTGGCAAAGGTTATTCAGAATTATAACAACTATTTCGCCTTTGAAAGAACTCCGAATTTTGAAAATGAGGTGGGAAGAATTTTCATCAAAGAAGAAGCATCTGAAAGTATTATTTACCGAAAGGGTATCAAATGTTTTGAGGGAATGTATAAAAGCATTTTCGATGTAGATTTTCACGATATTTTTATTGATGAAAACCGATTGACGTATCAACATAAAATATCCGATAAATTTTCTGAATTTGTTGAGAATGGAGTTCCAACTTCTATACTAAGAAAAATACTTTCCGATAGTCTTTATTTTGAAATGCTCCCATATCAGTTGAATGAGCAATTAAAAAATTCTATGATTGAATTTATTGATAGTGGGGAAAAGTTCACGTGTCCTGCTCTCAAAAGACTTGGTGGACTTTTAATTTCTCACGATGCTACAATGACTATTCCTGATGAATGGTTTCAAAAACTTTCTGATGATGGGTTAATAGAATCTCCATTCAACAAAAGGAAAGGAAATGAACCGGATAATTTTATCAGAACAGATATGAAAGACTTAAACGGGATAAAATATTACCTCTCTCCTTTCAAAATAGACTATAAGTTTCACGTTGGCAAGTTCGATTATCAAAAAGATGTTTTTATCAAAGATAACAACATCTATGTGAAAGACGAATCAAAATTATCTGATTTGAAATTATCTGCAATTATTTTATCCGACACTCCCCAGAGTGTTTTTGAATCTGTTTTAAACTAAATAAAATGAGAACAATAAAATTTAGAGCATTAAGAGATGATATGTCAGATTGCAATTTTGTTTATGGGAATTTGATTTATAATGAAGTTGGAGAACCGTGTATTTTCAATTATGAAAATTATAACCATATCACTTGTTTAAAAGGCACAGAGGGGCAATTCATAGGACTTCACGACAAAAACGGAAAAGAAATTTTTGAGGGAGATGTGTACACGGATAAAACTGGAAGAAAATTCTTAATCACATTCAACAATGGTGCTTTTATGAAATTTAATGGCAATTCTTATTTCTGTATTTCAGAATCTGAAATAAAAATATGGAATGGCGAAATCATCGGCAACATCCACGAGAATAGCGAATTATTAACAAAATAAACAATAAACAATATGGACACAACAAAAATCAATGAGTTTTGCAAAAAACACAATTTAACAGAAGCGCAATTTTACGGCAAAGAAAAAATTGGAGGGTCTTTGGGGCTTCGTGGTCTGACTTCAATTCCTGAGGGTTTCAATCCTACCGTTGGAGGGGATTTGGGGCTTGATGGTCTGACTTCAATTCCTGAGGGTTTCAATCCTACCGTTGGAGGGGA
>CAZHFE010000053.1:0-12606 GCA_964532055.1 uncultured Kaistella sp.
ATAGACAGTTTTTCACCATCAACCAAACTATATACCGCATCTGAACCTCCCATTGTTCGGGAATCGTCTGCAGCAAAACCATTGTTACCCTGTGCAAAATATACCACCGCTATATTCGAAGCGATATTGGCAGGCGAAATCATATTCAGCCAATAACGGTCATGTTGTTCCTCTGTCCCTCTTCCGAAATATGAGGTATTTCCTGATCCAGCAGTTCTGTTGGTATTGGTAAAATTAAGGGTTTTAGCGGCTACCAAAATTCTTGTCATAAATCCTTGACCTACTTTGGCATATTTTGTCGGTTTCTTTTTCGGCACAGAAACATCACCATTTGGCTCTGTTCCTATGTCGGTTACTGCATTGTACGTTCCGTAAGCATTTCCAGAATAATTAGAACCACTCTGAACGTAGGTGTCATTTGCAGTACTGTCCCAAAAATAAAAAGATGAACTCAAACCACCTGCTTCGCTGCCATTTTCCGTATAAAAACTCTGCAAATCAAGGTTAGACGGATACGGATTACCAATGAGGTTGAAACCGCGTTTGAGATTTGATATTTCTGAATTTACAGCGTTATAACTCATATTTCCGTTTGCAGGTTTTCCGTCAAAGGTTGCTGTTGCGGTATTTCCCGATATATCATCAGTTGAAGGTTCTTTCACCGCCAAAGCTCTTCCCTGGATATAAGCTCCGGTAGAACTCAGAAATTTGCTGGTACTCTCCATATAGTACAAAACAATCGGTGCAGAAACATTTCCGTTATAGATATTCTCTTTCAGGTTTACATCAACTACCGGAGAAATCAAATAGTTGTATTGCTGTCTGCTTGGTACAGCTCTTTGAGAAAGATTTACGGTTCGCTGTGCCAGGATTTTCGCTTTATCATTATTTGCATCTATATCCTGCATCAATACTGCATTGTTTTCTAACAGAAAAATCCCTGTTTGAATATCTCCTGCATCAAGATTTACAATTCCTTTTTTCGCATAAAAAGCATTGGGCTGTATTGCCACACCAGAGCCATCTGCATCTGCTGTTGCCGGAACCTGGAGCGTTGCGTTTGCAGAAGATATTGTGGTAAGACTATTGACAACAGTTGTTCCGGTTGAGGTTTTGACACCGTTTCCGGAGATTTTCAGGTTTTGATAATCATATTGATTTGGTGCAGTACCCAGCAATTGCTTGGTAATGGTTTGGTCACCCGAAGAAGCCCCAAACGGAAAACCTAAACTACCTACTCCTTGTTTTCTTGCATACTCAACAGTGCTGTTTGGTTCTAATACCATATTCTCTATTGAACTATCTACACTTGCTCCTGAACCATAAAACCCATCAGTAAGAGCAGTAATAAAATTCCCTCCTGATTTTACGGTAAGTGTCTGAATGCCTGAACTACCACCATCTATAGGATTATAAATATTGGAACTTGTAAATTTTCCTGTTCCGGTAATCGTAAACATACCACCGTCATTTAGACTTATTGGGCTTAACAAATTTGGATTTCCACTTGAATTATCAACATTATTACCCGTAACTTCTATGTTTTGGTAAAATCTTGGTGACCGTATGGATTGAGCAGTAGTCTGAATGTTTGCAAATTCCACAATTCCTTTTGTAAGCGTGTATGTTCCTGAAAGTGACGGTTGAGTTCCTGTTTTTAATGTTCTGTATCTTGCGCCGTCATCAGTATTCATTGTAAGGTCTCCTGCTCCGGTGAAGCTGTTTGCAGATTCGTCAATTACTAATCCTTTTTGAATGTCTAAAAGTCCGCCCGAAGCAATGGTTCTGCTACCTTTCGCTTTAAAGGTAACAGCATTGTTGTCTAATTCCACAATTACTTTTCCCGTAACATTTGGTAAGCCGTTTCCTGAAATCTGGTCAACTCCTTCTGCTGTAACTTGCGCAGCATTGGCTTTACCGATGTAGTGGTAGGTTGCATTGAGATCAAAAATGCGATTGGTTGTTGTTGAGCCAATTTGTACATTTCCGGTATAAACACTTGCACCGTTGGAAATGCCATCAGGAGAAGTGATTTTTAAAGTACCACCGTTTTGAAGGTCGAATTTTTGCCCTGCTGCGTAAGTACTTGGAGCTGTAAACCTGCGTACTATATTAAGAGCGGTATTTCCATTGAATCCAAAATCTAAAGTTCCACCATTTTCTACTTTAAAACTTGCGTTTGAACCTAATTCTAAATTACGATTGATAAGTTGCACATAAGCACCTGCTTTGGCATTGAATCCTATATTCTGGTTTCTGTCAGAACTTGCAGAGGCAATATCTACAGTTTGTATAGCTGTTCCTGTAAAGTTGAAGTTATTATTTGCTGTACTAAAACCATACAAAGTTCCTGCACTGTTTACTTTCAAATTTCCATATAAATTTACTTCTGAAACGTTATCAGCTGCGTTACTCGTTTTAAAAATCCCTCCATTTATCTCCAGATTACCAAGAATATTCAAAGTTGAATTCCCATCTACAGATAACTGCCTGTATTCTATAATACCGTGTTTTATAAAATTTCTGTTAACAGTCAAAGTTCTTGCTGAGCTATTTGCAGTCTGTGCCTGAATATAAGCTTCGTCGCTGTCGCTTAAGATGATGAAATCCCGTCCAATGGTCATATTACCATAATTCATATTCATATTATCATCTTCGTCATAACTTACTTCAAAATCTTTACTGGTCAGAATAAAAGTATCTGTCGGAAAAACATTTAACCATCCTCCGGATCCCGCCAGAGAAGTTGTACTTTCAAATTGAAAGTTTAAGTATCCGAATTTTGCACCTGTTGAAGGATTATTGGTAATGTCGGAAGCACTTGAAAATAGTCTATAAGCCTTATCCCAGCCATAAATGGCAAAAAATGATTCATCAGCAAAGTTTTCTGTCCCTACCCATAAATTCTCTAAATATTTATTGACAAATACAGTTCCTTCGTTTTCTACAATAAAATTGGAAGAAACGTTTCGTAAAAATCTGCTTGTAGAACTATACACATCAAAAACTCCATCTTTTTTTACTATTAAACTGGAATTTGCAGATAATTCAAATTTTCCGTTTGTAGCTACCATTACATATCCGTCATTTTTTATTTCTAACTTTTTTCCGGCAGCTATAATCAATCCGTTAGCTGATGCGGTGTATAAATACCCACCGTTTTCAACAATTATATTGTTATAGGTTCCTCCACCTGCTACATCAGTAACATCAATATTACCATTATTGATGTAAATATTTTCAGGTTTAGTAGCTAAACTTTGCGGTGAATATGTGCCACTTGCGCCCGTAACATCTTCCCAACTTGAGGTTGAACTATTGTATCTTTGCCAAGGACGTATTCCTGAAATTGCAGTTGTCGAAGCGAATGATACATTATTCCCCGCTTGTAAATTAGGATTAGTTTGATAATCCCCATCATTGTAAGTGGTCACCGTAACCGTAACATTAGCACTTCCTGTAGCATAATTACCTGTTGCAGCTTGGTTAATGGTGAGTGTTGCGGTTCCGACTGCAATACCGTTCAAAGTATTTCCTCCGGTTAAAGTAATCGCACCTGTCGGAGTAACGCTGGATAATAAATACGAAAACGCTCCGCCTGAGTTACTGCTTATACTGCCGGGTAATGTGTGAGTTCCGCCCATAGTAATTGAAATGTCGGACGCGGTTATTACAGGTGTTGCCTGTGAAATGCTTGCAGATAAACCCGATATTGGAACAGTAATTTTGTAGTTGGTAGCATCTGAAAGGGTAACAGAACTGATTGTTACTGCATGTGTACCCACGTTTGCAGATGCAAACGTTCCTGAAACTCCGGTTACCGTTACTACTTCCGGTGAAATCACACCTGACAAAGCAGCAAGACCGTAATCAAAAGTAGCTGTTGTGTTACCATTATATACTTTATCATTGGCTGTGATTCCTGAAACAGTCAGTGTTTTTTGCTCAATTGTTCCCTTTAAACCAGTTGGTTGTGTAAGTGAGTAATTTGCCGCTTTTGTTCCGGATATTGTGTAATCTCCTGTTTTGTTGATATCTTTGTTTGTCCCTGCATTTTTGTTGTTGTAGGTAAATGTTGGCGTTCCGCTTAGTGTTACATTGGCAGCATCGCCTACCAAAACTCCTGCCAAATCAAGTGTACCGCTGTTTGTCGCGGTAATATTTCCGTCATATACTTTGGTAAAAGTAAATCCTGTAATGGTGATTGGTTTTTGTGTGACTGTCCACTTTAATTCTTTGGTATCTGTTCCTTCATCATTTGTTGCCGATATGAACACACTATATTCGCCTATATCTGCAGTTACTGTTCCGGAAATCACTCCAGTAGCAGTGTTGATGCTAAGTCCCGTTGGAAGTCCTGTTGCATTAAATTCTGTAGGTAAATAGTTTGCTGTAATGGTATAAGTTGCCGCTACTCCATATTCTGATGATTTGGTGAGGGAACTTGTAATTTCCGGTTTTTGTGGAATTGCGGAGTATGGTGTGATATATATGTCGTCAATATTTAACCTGATTGAGTTACTTCCACTAAGTTTTACCACCCTTAAACGAACTGTACCCGCTATATTTAATGTAAATTCTTGAGAGGTAAGAGCTTGACCAGAAGAAGTTGTAATGGTTGAACTGGTATATGCATTCCATGTTGCTCCGCTATCTGTAGAAGCTTCTAATCTCCATGTACAACTTGTATCACTACCATACATACCATAATTTACGGTTACGGTTCCCAATCCTGTTGTTACGTCAAAATTCATGGCAGCATTCCCCAGAGCGCGAATTCTTACGGATCTTCCTCCATTCTTTTTATCATTTGCATCTCCTGTTGTAGCAAGCGCATCTGTTAATACCCAACTTCCTGCTGTAAAGGTTCCTGTACCTCCATAGCCAGTTATATTACTACCTGTTTCAAAATCTTCCCAAGGTGTAGTAACTACATTCCATTGTGCATACAAAGTAACATCACTCGTACTGTTCATGGTATAAGATGCTTGGTTGGCATAAACTACCGTACCGCCGGATGAAGTTGCCCAACCTGCAAAGGTATAACCGCTTCTCGTAAATGCATTGGTGGTAAGATTGGCAGAACTGCCGTAAGCAATGGTTTGATTGCTCATGCTTCCTGTTGCGGCAACATTGTTTTTATCAAAAATTACATTGTAATTATTCGGTGTCCATTTGGCGTATAAGGTAATGTTTCCGGCAGGTATAGGATAACTTCCTCCTGCGGTGTAAGTTGTTCCGCTACCGTCCGGTTCGATATTCCAACCGCTAAAGGTATATCCGTCTTTTTGCAAAGTACCAATAGTGGCAAAGGTAACATTGGTATTATAATTTCCCGATACAGAAGCGATGTTTGGCGAACCTGTTGTTGGGCTATTTCCATCAAATGTAATGGTATAGCTGTTTATCGACCATTGCGCATACAAAGTTTCATCAGCCGAGAAATCATATTCCTCCTGGTTTATGTAGGTTGTTCCGCCTGTTCCCAAAGCGGTTGTGTGCCAATTGGTAAAAGAGTATCCTGTTCTTGTAAAGGTATTGGCTGTTAAATTTGCAGGAGTAGATGAATTTTGGGTATAATCACCACCGGTGTCGCCACCGCCACCGCCATTAGCACCATTGCCTTTAAAGGTAACGGTTTTACCGTCGGCTGCATTAACATCAAATTCGGCACTTGTTCCCGTAACCAAACAGTTACCACTACTTGAAGCTGCTGTAATCGTAGCACCTAAACCGGATGAAAGAGTTACTCCGGAAATAGTAACATTATTCGCTCCCGAATTTATCGTTCCTGTGGTAGTTCCGCCAATGGTATTGGTAGAGCTGCTTAAAGTAATTCCTGTATTGGCTGTAACGTTTCTGGCTATTCCGTCAAAATCTCTTGCAGTAACAGTAACGCTAAAAGCTGCACCTTCCGTCTGATTTCCGGGATTTGTTACCACCAATTTTAATGCAGGAACAATTTCACCTGTGGATAATTGTTTTGCCTGGTAATTAACGCCCGATACTGTGAATTTTATCTTTGCCAATTGGTCTTCTGTCAAACCTGTTGTACTATTGCCTACAAATATTTTTCCAGCTGAACCTGTAGTACAAGCACCAACAGTACCTGTCCAACCTGTAATGGTAAGTACTTTATTGTTCGCCCATGAAACTGCATTGCTTGCAGCAAAATACAAGCTGTGATTGCCTGTTCCTAAAGCAATAGTAGAATTTTCATTTAAAGTAAGCGTACCCATGTTATTGGTTGCACTTGTACCATTAGAAAATCCTGTGGTTGCTCCGGTTTTTAAAGTTCCTCCATTTAAAATAACACCACCTCCCGGATTACCAACCGGTAAAGCATGAGTGGCACCTAATTGAAGCGTACCTGCGGAAATGGTTGTTACTCCTGTATAATTATTGGCAGTAGATAGAGTTAATATACCTGATCCAGAACCTGCTTTGGTTAAATTTTTACTTGCACCGCTGATAATAGAACTGATTGTAATACTACCTGTTCCGTCTATATAGATAATATTATCTGTTGTATTTGCAAGAGCAACGCCCATGAGTTTAGTTCCGCCTGCAGTACTATTCTGGATTGTAAACAACTGAGAAGTATTATTGCGTAAAATTACATTAGGAAATGAGTTAACGGTTGTTCCATTTAATGTTAAAGTACCATCACCTGCTGCTGCAGTTGAACTATTACCAATCACTAAAGGCACTGTTCTGCTTCCTGTTACTTCTATTGCGCCAACTGCTTGATTTTTTGAACCATTATTAGTTGAGCCATTCATATTAATACCAACTTGTCCAGTTGAAGTAGGATTGACTTGAAATTGCGCATATCCTGTTGTTGTTGGAACTACACCTCCAGTCCAATTTCCTGTTGAAAGCCATGCACCACCAGTAGTTGAATTACTCCATAGAGTTTGCCCAAAAGTGCTCCCTACAACAAATAAAAAACAAATTGTGAAAAGTGTTTTACAAAAAAGAGTGTATCTTGTTTTCATTACCAATAAATTTATTACACAAAAATACATTATTTTTAATATCATTCGTCTTTTCGAAGTTAACTTTTATTAATAAATTACTAAATTTTGATAACTTATCCTAATAAAGTCTCAGAACCTTGACAAGGTTGATTTCATAATAAGTACTGAAAAATCAATAATCTATCTTCATCCTGTCCTATCTAATTTTTAAATATTTTTTGAAAAATATAAACAAAAATGTTTATATTTGTATCGTGAATTTCAAATTATTCAAATACAAAGGCATTCATCCGGGAATTATTCTGGAACGCGAATTACAAAGACGGTCACTGAAAAAACGTCCGTTCGCTTTGGCTTTAGGAGAATATCCGCAAACCCTTAACGATATTACAAAAGGGAAAAGAAATATTCCTGTTTATTTGGCTCTGAAAATGGAACAAGAACTGCACATAGAAGAAGGAACAATAGTTCTGTTACAAAGTTATTACGAGATAGAAAAAGAGAAAAGAAAAATGCAGATTTGTCCCGATATACCGGTTTTCAGAAAGGTTCTGTTTTGGGATACAGATATTACTAAAATCAACTGGATTAAACAACACAAAGCAGTTATCCAAAGAGTTTTCGAGCGTGGAAACGAGGAAGAAAAAGAAGAGATCTACCGTTTTTATGGTAAAAACAAAGTAGAAGCCGCACTTCATTCAAAAAAAACAAAGCCGATGCAGTTGCAGTCGTAATTACGAAATATGCTCTATTACAATACTATAAACGATGTGCTGAAAAGCAGTCTGAAAATTTTAATGGCTTCAAAAGTTTTAAAAAATTTTAGATTGGTAGGAGGAACGGCTTTAAGTCTGCAATTAGGTCACAGAATATCGGTGGATATAGATTTGTTTAGTGATTCACCTTACGGAAGTATTGATTTTACAGAAATTGAAAGTTTTATCAAATCTGAATTTGCTTATACAGATGGTTTTTCGGAAGGAAATCCGGCAATAGGAAAATCGTATTTTATCGGAATCAACAAGGATAATTCGGTGAAACTTGATGTTTATTACACAGACTCTTTCATACAAACTGCAAAAACAACAGACAATATTCGTTTGGCGAGTATTGAAGAAATTATCGCGATGAAAATGGACGTTGTACAAAGAGGTGGACGGAAAAAAGATTTTTGGGATTTACATGAATTGCTCAGCAATTACGATATTCACACAATGCTGAAACTTCACGAAAAACGCTATCCTTACAGCCACGACAGAGAATTAATTCTGAATAATTTTACCGATTTCAGTATTGCTAATGATGAGTTTGACCCAATTTGCCTGAAAGGGAAATATTGGGAATTCATCAAAGAAGATATTGAAGAATTTGTTGGCAAATATTGATTATCTCCCGCAAAAAAATTCTCACAAAGAGCATTCTAGGTTCGAAAAAAATCTACCGAATCTTTCTCTTTTGCGGAAAACTGCAATTGTGGAAAACTCACAAAAAAGTTAATAAAGTTAAAAAATATCGGTTATAGATACTTTACAACATCTGCTTCTTTAGTGGATTTCTTCTTGAAAAAAAGTGCAAAACTATTGCGGTTTTTATTTGCAAATTGTTTTCATATCCTCTTATCTTTACCTCACAATCAAGTCAAAGTTGCAGAGGTACGAACCGGAAACCGAAAGGTGAAAAGTTCTAACTCAAAATAAAAGCAGAGATTATGATTCTGAAATACGATATACAAATTTGCGGTTTGAAAAAACCAAAGATTCGGAAAACGGGAATAAGAATAAAATCAAACTTTAAAAAAATGCACTGACTGACCTATCAAAACTTTCTATACTTGATTTTCAAACGTAAACCGTAAGGTGAAATCTGAAAAAACAAAGAGAAAGCCGAGATTAAAAGTTAGAACTTTAGGTAAGAAACAGAAGTTTTTACAATCAACCGGAGAATGTAGCAGAAATTGCAAAGCAGAAGTTACAGGATTCGGACAAAAACAGGAAACAGAAAACCGCGTCTGAACAGAAAAGTGTTTATTGATTTGCAGAAAATGAAAAGCAAGACAGCAATGAAAGGTTTTTCAAATTTAATTTCAAAAATCAATACTTGATGTAAAGATAATGAGTGAAAACTTTAACTGATGATTCAGCAACGGGATTTAAAATAAATTCAACCGCAGAATCATCAGTTTTTTTTATAGTCATATTTGTATATGTTACTGATTCGTATTCGGTACACTTGTAAAACCGATAGAACATTTCACGGAAATATCAGAAGTCGGAGATTGCTTCAAAACATAAACAACTTTTGCCTGAATTGAACCCGACTGCATCAAATGGTCTAAAGTTGATGAGCCATTTATATCTAAGGAAAGTGATGTTCCCAAATTATCAGGAATATTTTCACGCGAAGCAACCAATACTTCATTACTTCCCCCATTTGAGAGATAAATCTTCACCGAACTGAAGACACCTACGCTCACAGTATTCACAGAAATGGTAGCGTCAGAAACTCTGATGTCTTTCACATTTGCGCCCGATCCTATCAACTGATTCACGCTTTGAGTGGGTGAAACCGCCGTCAAAACAGTATTTCCCGGCGATCCGGCTGCAACCAGAATCGTTGCGTTATACGGAAATATGTTCTGCAAAATTGATGAAACGGTAGAACAGCTTGCTAAAGCAGCAATCACAAAAACTGAGGTAAAAAAAATATTTTTCATAATAAGAATTATTTGATTAAAATCTTTCATTCAGAAATTATACCATTCAATACCACAACCGTTAAAGTAATCTTAAAAGTTGTAATTTAGTTTAATGCCGAATTCTCTTGACGTTTCGTAGGTGCAAACTTCCATCTCCAATCATACAATCCAAAATTTCCCTATCTTTGAAACTCACAAAACCCGCAAAAAAAATGTTCGATAATTTAAGGCACAAAATGGAAAGACAATGGTTTGGCGTTCTGACAAGAATGGGCGCAAAACTTGGGATTCCGGTAAGTAAACTCCGGGTATTTTTTATTTATTCTACTTTTGCCACCGCAGGAGTTTTTTTCCTTTTTTATCTCGGATTGGCTTTTTTACTTTGGGTAAAAGATATATTTATCACAAGAAGACCGGGTGTTTTTGATTTATAATGATTTGGTTTGAAGAGCTGCAAAGCCGCAAAAAAATTTCACGGATTTTTTCGGTTTACGAAAAAACTTTTCCCGAAGAAGAACGTCGGGACAAAGAGCAGTTTCTTGCACTTTCAGAAAATCCCGATGTTTATATTTTCAGCATCAAACATCATGAAACTGCTATTGGTTATGCTGTATTGTGGGAAATAGCAGATTTTCATTTTTTGGAACATTTTGAGGTTTTTGCAAAATTCAGAAATCATCATTTCGGCACAGAAATTTTAATGACATTGCAAGAAAAATTCCCGAAAGTCGTGTTAGAATCTGAACCGGAAAACCTTAATGAAACCGCACGAAAAAGAATCGGATTTTATCGAAGAAACGGCTTTGAAATCACAGATAAAAACTACATTCAGCCCAATTATGCTCCGGATAAAAATACGGTAAATCTGTATTTGCTCTCAAATTTTGCTCCCGATAATTCTGAAATTTTAGCAAAAAAAATACATGATATCGTGTATCTTTAAAATGAAAATGCTGCGAATTTCATGTTTCGCAGCATTATATTTATCACCTATAAGTTAATCTACTTCGTATTCTAATTTTATGGTGATGCTCGCTTCTTTATCTTTGGAATAGGTATTGAAAGTGCCTCCATAAGAATATTCTTCCGTAGAATTGGGAGCAGTAATCTGAGTAACTCCCATTGTTGCTTTTCTCAGTTTCCCAAGTTTGCTTCCTGCATTTTCTGCAATTTTTCCGGCACGTTGTCTTGCATCTTTGGTAGCATCTGCAATCATTTGATGTTTTACATCGGCTAATTTGGTGTAGAAATAATTCGGCGGAGAAGAAGTAAATTCAATCCCAAGATTGATGATTTCGGTAATATTTCGGGAGAGGTTTTCTATTTTCCCCACATCTTTGCTGTCGATAGAAATGCTCTGCGAAAGTTGATAACCTGCGAAAGTTTGATGACTATTTCCATTAGAATCATTGCTGTAATTGTACATTTTCTGAATATCTACGGAAGAAAAAACAATCTCATCTTTCGGAATTCCTTTTGAAACAAGATAATTTTCGATGACTTTTCTGTCATTGGCGAGTTGGTCATAAGCAGATTTCAGTTCGAAGCTGTTTCGCGAGAAATTTCCGCTCCATGTGATTAAATCTGATGTAAATTTGTTAGTTCCCAATCCTGTTACAGAAATGGTGTTTTGCGATTTGTTTCTGTTTTTGATGGCGCTTCCCAAAATCGCAATTCCGATAACGAAACCCAATGCAGCAATAGCAATGGCAATAATGTTTTTGTTCATTTTAATAAAAAATTTGGTTATTGATAAATCTTTGTTATTGAAATTATTGTATCAAATCTTATTCCAAAATTTTAAGATTTTGTTAACTTTTATTTAAGAATATCTTAACTTTTTATTTTTCTTGTTTTGATGTATTGTTTATATGCTAATTTCATATCGGCATCAATGGCGAAAACATCAAAATTCTTTCGGTATTTTTTGGCAAGCGAATAAACAGCATCTGCATAAATAAGGAAACGGTCTATTTCTTCTTCATCAAAACCTTGTTTGGTATAGAAAGTCAAATCCATCGTTGCTTTAATTCTTCGGTAAAATTCCTGTGTTTCTGCATAATTTGCTTGGGTTAAAGGTTCTTCTTTTGCTTTTTTAATTAATCCGTAAATGGCAGAAACAACACCCAAAACACTTGCTTGTCCTGCGTTGTAATCGTGCTGAACGAAAGCAGAAGGAGTGGTGAGTTTCGGGGCAACTTCTGTTGACGGCGTTTTCATATAAGTATCGAGCGAAGAATTGAGAGCCACAATCTTTTTCGGCGGATCAAGTGCTTTTGAATCTTTTTTCAGATTTCCTGTGGGAGAGAATGCGAGTTCTATTTCGGGAATTTCATAGGGAACTTTGGTGAGGGAAATATTGAGCGGAGCAGAATAATTTTCTTTTGAAATTTTTACATTGAATCTTTCGTAGCCACTTTTCACAAAACGAATTTCATCATAAGGTTTTGCGGCAATCATATAATTTCCGTCTTTGTCTGAAAGTATTTTTTCATCAGTTCTGGTGTTGATGATTATCGTTTCAAAGATTTCATTCCCAAATTCTGATTTCACTTTCCCGAAAATATATTCCTGAGAAAATGCCGAAAACGAAATAAAAAATAAGAACAGAAATAATAATTTTGTTTTCACTGGCCGAAATTTTTGTTAAAAGTAAATTTCTTTTTCGTTGGTTTTTAAAAATTTAACCGTACTTAACTCTTTTTAAGATTTTTTTTGAATATTAAAGTTTTCCGTTTGTTAAAATTTTAAAGATTGAAACCTGCAACAATTACAATTTGTAACATTTCGAACATTTTACATATCTTTGCTCTCTTACAAAAAACATTGGGGTTGACTGGTTTCGACAGCAAGAACAATGGGTAAGTAAGCATGCAGAGAACCGTAACGCGATCTCTTTAATCCCTTGTTACAAAATTTAACTGGCAACCA
>CAZHFE010000053.1:12706-13887 GCA_964532055.1 uncultured Kaistella sp.
GAGAACCGTAACGCGATCTCTTTAATCCCTTGTTACAAAATTTAACTGGCAACCAAGAGTATGCTCTTGCTGCTTAATCTGAATTATAGTAAGATTAGCGTTTTTCCCGAAGTATAGTAAGGAAACAAGATGTCTCACCAAAGTTCTGTTCTGCGACAATGGAGTTTGAGGCATAGGAAATGCGGAAATAAGTCCCGAAATGTTTCGGTTCGGGAACGAAAATTTTTAGAAAATAAGCCGTAAATTGGGTTTCTGTTCTCTGTTTACGGTCGAAAATCAATAGCAGAATAAGCATGTAGAAATCTTGCGTATTGCTTGTTTGGACGAGGGTTCGAATCCCTCCAACTCCACTTTTTAACCAAAGAGAATTTTATAAAATATTGAATTTCAATTAATTATAAATTCTCTTTTTTGTTTTTGTACCCGAAATTGTACCCAATTCTTTCAATGACGAAATTTTAAATCTATTATAATTTAATTAAATCTGATTGAATTTTTAAAGTTTAAAAAACTAAAATATATTTGAATTTGAAAACAAATATACAACAAAATTTGTTTTTTAACATTGAATTACAGAGATTTAACCTAAAAACTAATCCTTTTTAAAAATATTTTAATCCGCACAGATTCCGCAATCAAAAAACAACCTCAAAAATCTCCAAATAAACCAATAGGGGGAATGCAGAAAAATTAACAAACAATTGCCTAAAAGGTTTATAGTCCCTCCAGTCTCGACATATATGAATTTTGGATATAGGGGGACATAAATTTTGATTTTTAGATAGGTTGGGCTATTTTGTAGATAATTTGTTATATTTTTTCCTCAATTATATCATTTTTATTGTCAGGTATAATCTATAGGTCTTAAAAAAGCACCCATTACAATAATATAGTATTGTAAATCCACCAAAAAACTGGACATATTATAACCCTAAGATTATTAATAAAAAACAATTAATTTTAGGATATGAGAACGAGCAAATTTACAGACAGCCAGATTTTGGCAATTTTAAAGGAGTATGAATCGGGACAAACGGCGAAAGAATTGTCCCGGAAATATGGGTTCCACTACCAAACATTACATGATTGGAAAAAGAAATTCAGTGGGATCAGTTCAACAAAAGAGCTGCAAAAAATCAAAGAATTAGAATCGGAGAACAACCGTCTGAAAAAGATGTTTG
>CAZHFE010000054.1:0-13852 GCA_964532055.1 uncultured Kaistella sp.
AGCATATCGCTCCACATATAAGCATAATATCCTGCAGAATAACCACCTCCCCAAATGTGTGCAAAGTAAGGAGTGTGATATCTTGGCGGAACTGCACCTAAAGTAAAGCCGTACTTATTCAGCACATTTTTCTCAAATTCCAGTGCCGGTTTCAATTGTGATTCCTGCGTTACGGAATGCCAATTCATATCCAAAGTTGCCGCCGAAACCAATTCCGTAGTTGCATATCCCTGATTGAAAGTCGCCGCTTTTTTTATTTTGTCGACCAAAGATTGCGGCATTGGTTGTTTGGTTTGATAATGTATAGCGTAATTCTTCAAAACTGCAGGTTCTAATGCAAAAAACTCGTTGATTTGCGAAGGAAATTCAACGAAATCTCTCGGGGTATTGGTTCCGGAAATCGAGATGTATTTTTGGTTGGCAAACAATCCGTGTAAAGTATGTCCGAATTCGTGAAACATTGTAGTAACATCATCATAAGAAATCAAAGACGGTTTTCCTTCCGCTGGTTTTTGGAAATTGAAAACATTTACAATCACCGGTTTTTGGTTTAGCAAATGAGATTGTTCTACGAAATTATTCATCCAAGCTCCGCCGCTTTTATTGTTTCGGGTATAAAAATCTAAATAATAAATTGCCAAAGATTTTCCGTCGCGGTCAAAAACTTCATAAGTTGTAACATCTGTATGATAAACGGGCAAATCTTTTCTCACTTTAAAAGTGATTCCATAGAATTTTTCTGCCGCAAAGAAAACGCCTTTTTCCAAAACAGTTCTTACTTCAAAATACGGTTTGATTTGGTTTTCGTCAAGGTCGTATTTTTCTTTTCTTACTTGTTCTGCATAGAAATTCCAATCCCAAGGTTCTACAGTGAAACCACCTTTTTGCTTGTCGATTAACTGCTGTATTTCATCTCTTTCTCGAGTTGCAGTTTCTACGGCAGGTTTTGCCAATTGTGCCAAAAGATTCATTGCATTTTCGGGCGTTTTTGCCATTTGGTCTTGAAGTTTCCATTCAGCATAAGATTTTTTTCCGAGAATATGGGCTTTTTCCATTCTCAGTTTTGCCTGTCTTTCTAAGATATTTCTAGTGTCGTCTGCATTTCCTTTTTCTGCCCGAAACCAAGATGCTTTAAATAATTTTTCTCTAGTTGCACGGTTTTTCAGATTTTGCAGAAGCGGTTGCTGTGTAGTATTTTGCAGGGCGAGAAGATATTTTCCATCTTGTCCTGCTTCTTTGGCATCGCTTTTTGCGGCGGCAATTTCATCAGCAGAAAGTCCGTCAAGTTCTTTCACATCGGTAATGATTACCGCACCGTTTTTTCTCGCGTCTAATAATTTATTAGAAAACTGTGTGGAAAGAGTTGCCAGTTCTTCATTGATTTTTTTCACTTTCACTTTATCTGCTGCAGAAAGACTAGCTCCTGCAATTTCAAAATTAGTGAGATATAATTCCAAAAGCCGTTTTTCTTCCGAACCAAGATTATCGGTTTTTACTGCTTTGCATCTTGCATACAGTTTTTCGTTCAGGTATATTTTGTCAGTCAGTCCGGAAAAAATCGGGGCATATTCTTCTTCCAGATTTTGCAGAGTAGGATTGGTGTTGGAACCTGTAAGATTATAAAACACAATCTGCGCTCTTTTCAGCACTTCACCACTGTTTTCCAAAGCGAGAATGGTATTTTCGAAAGTGGGAGTTTCTGTGCTGTTTGCAATTTTTTCAATTTCAGCGAGTTGAACTTTCATTCCGTAATCGAAAGCAGGTTTGAAATGCTCATCTTTAATTTTGTCAAATTCTGGTGCTTGATATTGCAGCAGACTTTTTTTCATAAAAGGATTTCTTGCCAAGCTCTCGTCAGAAACAGGAATTTTTGTACTTGCAGTGTCAGAATTTTTCATAGTGGAACACGCGGAATTAATTACCAAAGAAGAAATTAATAAAAATAATGTAATATTTCTCATTTTTAGATTGTTATTAAGGGATAAAGGTATTAATTTTAACCCAACCAAAAAAAACAAGTTTATGAAAACATTAATCACAGCACTCGCTGTACTTTCTCTTTCTGCGTCCTGCAATGTAAAATCTGATAACGGATTTCCTTTGAACATTATTCCTAAACAAGGAACCGGTGCAATCACGCAGAAAGAATATAAAATGAATTTTGACGAGATTAAAGTTTCTCAATCTATTTCCGCCGAAGTCATCAAAGCAAATGAAGAAAAAGTTATTATTTCTGCACCTTCAGATATAATTGATGATGTTTTGGTTGAAAACAACGGAGGTAAACTTGAGATTCATTTTAAACGCGGAATTAATATTTCATCAAGAAATGTTTCTGCTAAAATTTTTGCTAAAGATTTTTCTAAAATAGAGGCAACTTCTTCTGCCGATATTGTTGTGAAAACTCAATTTACTCAAGATAAAACGGAGATAGAAGTTTCGAGTTCGGGAAGCATTAAAGGAGATTTCGAGGCAAATGATTTGTCGATTGATGTATCGAGTTCCGGAAGTTATTCAGGGAAAATATGGGCAGTGAATCTGGAATCGGAAGTCAATTCTTCGGGCGAAATCACTATTTCCGGAAAAACTAAAAATGCTAATTTGCATAGTTCTTCATCGGGAACTTTAGATGCGGAAAATGTGATTGCAGAAAATGCGGAAATAGAAGCATCGAGTAGTGGTGATGTGAGTTTGTCGGTTTCTAACCGTTTGCAGGCATCTGCAAGTTCTTCGGGAGATATTTCGATTACCAGAAAAGGAAATCTAAATGTTGTAAGCCAAAAGGAAAGCAGCGGCGGAAGTATTACAATTCGGTAAATATTGATTTTGTATCTGAAAAACTAATAATATCGGATAAAAATGAACAAATTAGCACTCAGAAAAAGATATACGGAAAAACGTCAAACCTTGTCGCAAGATGAGGTTTTATCTTTATCTGAAAAGATATTTGAAAATTTTGTTTCTCGTTTTCAAGTTGTTGAAAATCAAAGTGTTAATTGTTTTCTGTCGATTGTGGAAAAATCAGAACTCGATACAAAGTTTTTCTTAAATTATTTTTTTGAGAAAAAAATCAGGGTTTTTGTCCCGAAAATTTATAAAGGAAAACTCATTTCCATCGAGATTCAAAAAGATACCGTTTTTATTAAAAATTCGTGGGGAGTTCCGGAACCGGAAAGCAATCAGCCGTCAGATTTTAAAGATTTTGATTTTATTCTCACGCCTTTGTTATGTTGTGATAATCAAGGAAATAGAGTGGGTTACGGAAAAGGTTTCTATGATGATTTTTTTAAAAACATCAATTCAAATGCAGTGAAAGTAGGACTTAATTTTTTCTCTCCAGAAGAAAAAATCGATGATGTTTCTGAAAATGATATTCCTTTGGATTATCTTGTAACACCTACAGAAGTGCTGTCTTTCGGCGGTGTTACATCGAAATCTACAAAATAAAATTTAAATTCTTTTTTGAATTTCACCGGAGAAAGTTTCAGCGTGTATTGTGCATTTTTTTCAAATTTCCCGATATAGCGGTTTTGTTTATCGAAATATTCTACATAGAATTTTGCCAAATCCAGCGTATCGTTTCCTTTTATTTCTTTTGTTACGCTAATATCTCCCACTTTTGCAGTTTTCACTTTGAAACTGTCGAGTTGTTTCAGCAGCGGTTTCAGTTTATCATAATCCTGCTCGGAGAAATAACTTTTCATCTGCTCATAAATTACGGAGTCTATTTCCGTATCACGATTTCCGGCAGTATAAAGTGTTGATAAATCAAGCAGTTCCTGAATTTTTTGTTTCGTGATAAACGAAATTGCTTGTGCACTATCCATTTTCGTTACAGGGTAGGTTTTCTTATTGTTGTTATTTCTAACAATTTGAAGGTCAGACATTTCAGGTGTTTCTTTTTTACAGGAAACGGCTGCAAAAAAAAGTACATACAAGAAGCATATTATTTTATTATTCCTTTTCATCGGTTCCTATTTTAAATTTAATCATTATTATTTTTCCCGATTTATCATCATTTCTGGTATCAATAACTTCCAGATTTTCGAGAGATGTTGAAGGCAGCGTTACCAAATTGATATAGCGGAGTTTGTTCATGGTTTCCACACCGTAGGTTTCGTTGTCATAAACTTGATAAATAAGAGCATTGTCGCTGATTAGGTAATTTAAACTTTCTCTTTTTTTCTTCAAATCCTTTATAGATTTTGAGTAGTAGAAAAGCATAATAGAATAATCATTCGGTTTAAGCTCAATATTTTCTGCTTCGGGAGCAGTTTCCAGATTTCTTCTTATGGTATCTGTTTTATAATAAGGCGAAGAAACCACCATGGTTAGTTTTTTCGATTTGGTGGTATAAACAAACGGTTTGTTGGGTTGTGTGGTATAAAGAATAGGTGATTCGTTGTCTTTCAGAATCTGTACCTGTAGTTCTGCATTTATTTTTGAGCTTCTGTCAGCATCAATGAAGCTGTAATAATACTTTCTGCTGAAAAGGTCGTCTTTGAATCCTAAAATCCCTGCAATAATTGCAAGAACAGCAGAAATTCCGAGCCACAAATATTTTTTTACAAAAGAAAATGCAGATTTTTGGTTAGAAATATCGTAGGTAGATAAATCTTTGTTTTTTTCTTTAATTATTTGATTATCAGTGTTTGATTTTTGTAAAACAACACTTTCATCAGTAATTTCGCCGTTATTTTTGTTGCTTAAATTATTTTTTTCTTCCGGTTCGGATATTTTTTGATTTTCTGATGTTTCTTCGTCTGGATTTTCATTTTCTTTCAGCACTTCATTAGCAAAAAGATGATTCTTTTTAAAATCGTACCAAGATGTGTAACCTGTATAAACAGATAGAATATTCAGCATATCTATTCTCGGTAGTTTGGTAACGGAAGTGGTTTTAAAGTAGGTGTAAAAAGATTTTTCACTGATGTTTCCTTTGGCTTTTTTCTGCAAATCTTCCTGAAAGTAGATAATATCTATACCTTTCCATTTCGATATTTCATCGAAAGAAGGAGTGTGGTTTTCTAAAAATCGGGATTGAACCTCCTTTTTTAGTTGCTCAAAGTGTAATAATTCTAAATCGCTCAATGGTTTAGTTTTATATAATTTGCTGATTATCAGTAATGATTTTTTGTAAAACGATTTTACAAATATATTACAATTAATTTTCTAAAACAAATTTATTTGCGGCTCTACCTTTGTCTCGTTCAATTAGAGAATAAAGAACAAAAAAATAACTAACAATTTAAATTTAATTTATTATGAAAAAGTCATTATTTGTAGCTGGTATCGCTGCTTTGGCTCTTGTAGCTTGTAAAAAAACTGAAAACGTAGAAAACGCTGATGCTACTATTGATTCAGCTGCTGCTGTTGTAGATTCAGCTGCTGCTGTTGTAGATTCAGCTGCTGCTGTTGTAGATTCAGCTGCTGCTGCTACTTCTGCTACTGCTGTAGAAGCTGCTGGAAAAGCTGTTGATGCTGCTAAAGATGCTGTAAAAGACGCTAAAGAAGCTACTAAATAAGAAAGTAGATTTCTAAAAAACAAAACCGTTTCCCTCAAGCGAAGCGGTTTTTTTTATTCTTTTTTCTGTCTGAGTATTTCGTAACAGCTTATTGCAACAGCATTGCTCAAATTCAGAGAATCAATCGTTCCCGACATTGGAATTAGTGTGTTATTTCCTTTTCCTTTCCAAAAGTCGCTCAATCCGGAATGTTCTGTCCCGAAAATTACGGCAGACTTTTTTTTAAAATTCCTTGCTGTAAATTCTTTGGCATTTTCGCTCATTATCGTGGTATAAACACCGAATTTGTTTTGATTCAAAAATTCAAAAACTTCTTCATTGCTGCTTTGGAAGATATTCATACCGAAAATACAACCGACACTTGAGCGAATGACATTAGGATTGTAGAAATCAACTTTTGTATCGGTAACAATTAGTGCATCAATTCCGAATGCTTCACAGCTGCGTAAAATTGCACCGAGATTTCCGGGCTTTTCAACACTTTCTACAACAATGACAGATGAATTTTCTTGTGGTTTAAAATCTTTCAGGGCAGAATTTTTTGTTTGATAAATCCCGATGATTCCTTCGGAAGTTCCGCGATAAGCAAGTTTTTCATAAATTTTTTCGCTCACCAAATTGATTTTCCCTTTAGGGAAGTCTTCATCAAAAATGCTTTCGCAGATGAAAAATTCCTGCACTTCGTACCCAAATTTTACGGCTCTTTCATTTTCTTGTTTTCCTTCCACAGCAAAAACGCCTGATTTTTTCCTGAAACGGTTATCAGAAATCAGTCGCGTAAGATATTTTATTTTTTCGTTTTGGGTACTTTCAATCATTGTGAAATGTCTTCATTAAAATCATCAAAATTTTAGGCAGAGATTTTTTTGTTAATCTTCAATCAAATCAATATCGTCATTCAGTTCCAGTGCTTTCACAATTTGAATGGCGTTTCCTGCAATTCCTCTTATAGAACCATACATTCCGATAGTATTGCCGATTACTTTTTCGATTTGTTTTTCTCTTTGATTCCAAATCCGCTGCATTGCATTTTTCTCTTTTTGCAAATCTTGCTGCATTTGAGAAAAGCCCTCTACAATTCCCTCGATTTGAAGTCGAAATTCGTTGCTTGTCAGAAAATCGTACAGCATACTCATCTTATCTCCTTTGTTTTCCTGAGATTGAACCACTTGATTGAGTTGAATAATAGATTGTCTTAAAACAGCACTCAATCCTTTGAACTCTTCGAAGGTACAAATCCAGATTCCGTCTTTCATTCCCATTCTTTCCATATCAGAAGGCATTGATTCGGTTACTAAAACTCCGATGGCTGCTTTTTGAATGCGAATGTCATTTTTGAATTTTTCTATCCAAGATGGCTGAAACGTTTTTGTACGCTTGCTTTCGTAATAAATTGTTCCGCAGTTTTGTTTTTCCCGCGTGTTTACAATCTGAACACAATCTGCTCCTATTGCACCTTTTTTGATTTCGTCAATGGTGTCGAGCGGAAAAGTTCTTGACAGATAATCTTCAATAGCCAATTCCATTACTTCGCCTTGAAGCTGCATAGAACCTTGTTCCTGCTTACGTTTCATCTCTTCCGTAAGTTTCTTTTGGTCTTCGAGTTGTTTTTGTAAAGTGGCAAATTTCAGTTCGTTTGTTTCCTCAAACTGCTTTCTCATTTTTTCTTTTTCCTGAATGATTTGCTCGTTCAGTTGCTTTTGAGTTTCGGCTTCAATAGTTTCTTTCAGTTCGAGTTTTTCTCTCTGAAGTTTGGCTATTTCCGCTTCTTTTTTATTCAGTTCTCTTATTTTTTCAGATTTTTCCGAAAGTTCTTTATTCAGAAGCAGGATTTGTTCTTTTTGCTCATCTTCTAATTTCTTTTTTATTTTCTCTGAAATTTCTTTCTCGGCTGCTTTCTTTTCTCTTTCCAAACGCTCTGCAAACAATTCGTTTTCCTGTTTTTTCTTGGCTTCAAAGTTAGCTTTTGCTTTTTCGAGGGCTTCGTTTTTCAGGGCTAATTCTTCTGCCTGTTTAATGGATTTCCGTTGGTATTCTTTACGAATTACGTCTTCAATCTGATGTTTCAGCAAATCGTTTACATCAATTTGAGTTCCGCAATTAGGGCAATTTATCGTTGAGTTTTCAGACATAATGTTTGGTTATAATTACGGATTTTCTTTGGCAATTTCCCCATGATATTTCAGGTAAAGCGGCAATGCTGCAGAACCGTACCAAGGAAGAAGGTCATAATCAAAGATTTTTTGTTTTACAGATGGGTCGTTTTGCAGAAGGTTTTTGGCTTCTTCTTCAGTTTTGACATTGAGGATAAAAATACCGCGATAGTGAAGATTATTTTTTCCGAAAGGACCTGCAGCTGCGAGTTTTCCGTCATCTGACATTTTTTTCATATTAGAAAAATGTCCCTGAAACAATTCGCTTCTTTGTTTTTTATCGGTGATTTTAGCATCGTTTTCTCCGGTTTTCAGAATGACGAGAAAATAATTCCTCATTCCGTAATTATCTGCACCGAGAGAATCTGCCAATTTTTGGTTAAATTTAGGATTTTGGGCATTAACGAAAAAAACTATCTGAATCAACAAAACGGAAAATAGTGCTTTCATAACGGGAATATGTTTTCAGCAAATTTAGAGATTTAAAATAAAAAATCGCCTTACTTTAGAAGACGATTTTAATTATTAATGTTTTTAAGAAAAATTATTTACTGAGGTAAGAATTGTACATCCAGACTTCTTTTTCCTGTTCGGTAATGTAATCGCTCATTTGTGAATTTGTTCCTTCATCACCTGCTTTGTCGGTAATATCCAAAAGTTCTCTTTGCAGGTCAATCACCACTTTAAACGAGGAAAGAATGTTCTCTACATCTTTGGCAGCATTTGATACATCTCGGCTTTCCTTAATGGTGGAAAGTTTCAAATAATCTGAATAATTGTGATTGGGAGTTGCTCCCAAAGTAAGGATACGTTCTGCAATTTCATCTATTTTGAGAATCAGATTGTTGTATAATTCTTCAAATTTTGGGTGAAGTGTAAAGAATTGGTCTCCTTTGATGTTCCAGTGAGCTCCTCTTGTATTCTGATAAAAAACGGAATAATTGGCGAGAAGCACATTTAGTTTTTCTGCGATTTTTTTGCAGTCGGTTTCTTTTAGTCCGATGATGTTAGAATTTTTCATATCAATATATTTATTAAGTTTTAAAGGTTATCCCGAAAACCCAGAACAGATAATACAATTGCCGTACCTTTTTATTCCTTAATAAATTTAAAAACCTTCACACCGTCTGAAGTTTTTACAGACAATACATAAGTTGCAGAGGGTAAATTTCTTACATTGATTCGTCTGCTGTTTTCAGAGAAGATGAGTTTTCCGCTCATGTCGTAAATCAAGACATTTTCTATATCGTTGCGGTTGGTTCTGATATTGAGGTAATCTTCAGTAGGATTCGGATAAACAGCAAATTCGATGTTGGTTTCAGAAGTTCCTAAACTTCTTTCCAGCGTAATCGGTTCACGGTAAAAAGTAACCTCCATTAATCTTCCCTGAATTTTTTCATAGAAATAAGCTTCAGAGGTATATTGTGTAAAATCTGGTTCTTCGGTACTGTTTATATAGTATGATTCAGTACTTATCGGAGTTTTTTGGTCTAAATTTTTGAACCATGTAAATTGGTATTCATTTCCGGAAAGTGATTGCGTAAGATTTGCCGGTGCTCCTAAAGGTACTGAAACCGTTTTTGGCTCGTCATATCTTTGCGGCGAATAGGTGAAATCTACGGCAGTTCTGTTTCTGAGGAGAAAACTCCTGATTTCAGCTTTGGTATATCGGTTATTATCTAAAAAAGTCAGCACAGGAATATTTTGCGGAATTGTACCCGAAAGCTGATTACCGGTCAAAGACAGCATTTGCAAAGCGTTCAGCTGTAATAATGCTTCGGGAAATGTATTGATGAGATTCTTGTCCAAAAATATCTGTTCTAATTGATGCAACTGAACTAAACTTCCAAATCCGCCTGAAATCTTGTTATCTGAAAAATTGAGATGTACCAATTTGGCAAGCTGTGCAAGTTCTGCAGGAAACGCCGTGATTTGATTTCCCTGAAAAGAAATCCACTCCAAATTTGTCAGACTAGATAGTGGTGAAGCGTAATTGGTAGCAAGAAGGTTGTTGCTCATATCGAGTGTGGTGAGTGCCAATAGCGGAGCAATTTCCGTTGGTATTTTGGTGAGTGAATTTCCCGACAAATTTAATTCTGCAAGTTTTGATAAAGATGACAAATTACCGAAACCCTGCGAAATATTGTTATTGCTTAAATTAAGAGATTGCAACAAAGATAGGGTAGAAACCTTTTCGGGAACGGTAGTTAAGCCAATGTGAGAAATATCCAGATGTTGCAGATTCGGGAAATTTTGAAGAACCGTGTTGATGTCTGCAAATTCAAATTGATTGTTGCCTACGGAAATATCGGTCAGTTTGTTAAGAGGTAAAATAAATGCAGTAGGATCACCTGTTAAACGGTTATTGCTGATGTCGAGACGTTCTAACTGAATCAGCGAAGCCAATGAAGGAGCAATTTCCCCAGATAATTGATTAGAACTTAAATCTAATTTCTCAAGTTTTGTAAGCCCCGAAATTGAAGGCGGGAAATTACCTTTCAGTGCATTTCCGCGCAGATTGAGTTCTGTAACAGAACCAGCTTTTATTTTTACGCCAAACCATGTTTTAGGGTCTTTTTCCAAATCCCAATTCTGACTCCACGTACTTCCGGAAGTAGTATTGTAAATATTAATCAGTGTGTTTCTTTCCGCATTGGTAATGCTCCAACTCTGCGAAAAGAACAACTGAGAGAAAAATAAAAAAAGTAGAATTTTTTTCACACTAATTTTTTTGAGGTACAAATATATAGAAAAGATTTATTCAAAAGATTAAGATTATGACAAATAAAATTATGTGACTTCTGAAAAATTAATCTACCAAGTGTTTGTGGGTTCAAAAAATATCCTTACTTTTGCACCCTAAAATATTAAAAGCATATTAAATGCCTACTATTCAACAATTAGTAAGAAAAGGAAGAGCCACACTTGCCAAGAAGAGCAAATCGGCTGCCCTTGAATCATGTCCACAAAGACGAGGTGTATGTACAAGAGTATATACAACAACACCAAAGAAACCTAACTCTGCACTTAGAAAAGTTGCAAGGGTAAGACTTTCTAACGGTAAAGAAGTTAACGCTTATATCCCGGGTGAAGGACATAATCTTCAGGAGCACTCGATAGTATTGGTAAGAGGCGGAAGGGTGAAAGACCTACCGGGAGTACGTTATCACATTGTTCGTGGAGCACTGGATACTGCAGGAGTGAACGGAAGAACGCAAAGACGTTCCAAATACGGAGCTAAAAGACCAAAACCGGGTGCAGCACCAGCAGCAACAGGTAAGAAAAAGTAATCATTAATTATTAAGAAACGAAACAATGAGAAAGACAAAAGCGAAAAAAAGACCGTTGTTACCGGATCCTAAATTTAATGATCAACTGGTAACAAGATTTGTAAACAACTTGATGCTTGATGGTAAAAAATCAATTGCATTCAAAATCTTCTATGATGCATTAGATATTGTAGAATCAAAAAAAGGAGAGAACGAGAAAACTTCTCTTGAAATTTGGAAAGATGCTTTAACCAACGTAATGCCTCACGTAGAAGTGCGTTCGCGAAGAATCGGTGGTGCAAACTTCCAGATTCCGATGCCGATCAGAGCCGACAGAAAAATTTCTATGGCAATGAAATGGCTCATTAAATATTCTAAATTAAGAAATGATAAATCTATGGCTCAAAAATTAGCTGCAGAAGTTATCGCTGCTGCTAAAGAAGAAGGTGCAGCTTACAAAAAGAAAACAGACACTCACAGAATGGCTGAAGCAAACAAAGCATTTTCACACTTTAAATTCTAATCTGAAATGGCAAGAGATCTTAAATTTACAAGAAACATCGGTATCGCTGCTCACATTGATGCGGGGAAAACCACCACTACAGAAAGAATTTTATTCTATACAGGTAAAACCCACAAAATTGGAGAGGTTCACGAAGGTGCTTCTACAATGGACTGGATGGAACAAGAAGCAGAAAGAGGTATTACCATTACTTCTGCTGCAACTACCTGTACCTGGAATTTCCCAACCGACCAAGGGAAAAATTTGCCTGAAACCAAAGGATACCACTTCAATATTATCGATACACCGGGACACGTTGACTTCACAGTAGAGGTAAACCGTTCTTTGAGAGTATTAGATGGTTTGGTTTTCCTTTTCTCTGCAGTAGACGGAGTAGAACCTCAGTCTGAAACCAACTGGAGATTAGCAGACAACTACAAAGTTGCAAGAATGGGATTCGTAAACAAAATGGACAGACAAGGTGCTGATTTCTTGAACGTTGTAAAACAAGTGAAAGAAATGTTAGGTTCTAATGCAGTTCCAATTGTTTTGCCAATCGGTGCTGAAGAAGATTTCAAAGGTGTGGTAGATTTAATTAAAAATAGAGCTATCGTTTGGGACGAAGCAGGACAAGGTGCAACTTTCGAGGTTGTTCCAATTCCTGAAGATATGAAAGACGAAGTTTTAGAATACAGAGAGAAATTAGTTGAAGCAGTTGCTGATTATGATGAAACTTTGATGGAGAAATTCTTCGAAGATCCAGATTCAATTTCAGAAGAAGAAATCAACGAAGCTCTTAGAAAAGCTACTATCGATCTTTCTATTATTCCGATGACTTGCGGTTCTTCATTTAAGAACAAAGGAGTTCAGTTTATGCTTGATGCTGTTTGTAAATATCTTCCTTCTCCAATGGATAAAGACGATATCAATGGAACAGACCCAAGAACGGATGCTGAAATCACAAGAAAACCAGATGTTAAAGAACCTTTCTCTGCATTAGCTTTCAAAATTGCTACCGATCCTTTCGTAGGAAGATTAGCATTCTTTAGAGCATATTCAGGAAGATTAGATGCTGGTTCTTATGTTTTGAACACTCGTTCAGACAACAAAGAAAGAATTTCTAGAATCTATCAAATGCACGCTAATAAACAAAATCCAGTAGAATTTATTGAAGCTGGAGATATTGGTGCAGCGGTAGGTTTTAAAGATATTAAAACAGGAGATACATTATGTGACGAAAAGAATCCTATCGTTCTTGAATCTATGATTTTTCCAGATCCGGTAATTGGTATTGCAGTAGAGCCGAAAACTAAAGCTGACCAGGATAAAATGGGTAATGCTTTGGCGAAATTGGCTGAAGAAGATCCTACTTTCACCGTGAAAACCGATGAAGCTTCTGGACAAACAATCATCTCCGGAATGGGTGAACTTCACCTCGACATTATTGTTGACCGTATGAGAAGAGAGTTTAAAGTAGAAGTAAACCAAGGTCAACCACAGGTAGAGTACAAAGAAAACCTTACTGCTACAACCAACCACAGAGAAGTTTACAAAAAGCAATCGGGTGGTCGCGGTAAATTTGCAGACATCGTTTTCGAACTCGGTCCTACTGATGACAGTAAACCAGGTCTTGAATTCATCAACGAAATTAAAGGTGGTAATATTCCTAAAGAATTTATTCCTTCTGTTGAAAAAGGTTTCAAAGAAGCGATGAAAAACGGTCCTCTTGCAGGATTCGAGATTGAAGGAATCAAAGTTACGCTTAAAGACGGATCTTTCCACGCGGTGGATTCTGACCAACTTTCTTTTGAACTCGCTGCAAAACTCGGCTTCAAAGAAGCAGGAAGAAAAGCAAAACCGGTAATTATGGAGCCAATTATGAAATTGGAAGTGGTAACTCCGGAAGAATATATGGGAGATATTGTGGGCGACCTCAACAGAAGAAGAGGGACGGTAAACGGTATGGACGACAGAAACAACGCTAAAGTTATCAAAGCTTTTGTGCCGCTTTCTGAAATGTTCGGTTACGTGACCTCGCTCAGAACTTTATCTTCAGGTAGAGCAACCTCATCAATGGAATTTGAAAAATACGAAGCAGCACCTACCAATGTTGCCGAAGAAGTAGTCGCTAAAGCGAAAGGTTAATTTTAAAAATTAGATTAAAATGTCACAAAGAATCAGAATAAAATTAAAATCTTACGATTACAATTTGGTAGATAAATCTGCTGAGAAAATCGTAAAAACGGTAAAATCTACCGGTGCGGTAGTAAACGGACCTATTCCGTTGCCTACGAACAAGAGAATCTTCACTGTGTTGAGATCTCCGCACGTTAACAAAAAAGCAAGAGAACAGTTCCAGCTTTCTGCACACAAAAGATTGATGGACATCTATTCTTCTTCTTC
>CAZHFE010000055.1:0-12980 GCA_964532055.1 uncultured Kaistella sp.
TTGCCTGAAACTTTTATTAAAACTATTTTTGTAGAAATCTATAAATAAAGTAAAATATGGCAACTTATGTGGTTGTAGGTCTTCAGTATGGCGATGAAGGCAAAGGAAAAATTACGGATGTACTTTCTGCAAAGTCAGATTATGTGGTACGTTTTCAAGGGGGCGATAATGCGGGACACACTGTTTATGTAGGCGATGAAAAATTTGTGCTTCATCTGCTTCCGTCGGGAGTTTTGCAGTGTAAAGGAAAATGTGTCATTGCAAACGGAGTAGTTGTGAATCCTAAAGCATTCATTAAAGAAATCAGCCAGATTGAGAACAAAGGTATGAAAACCGACCACGTTTTCATCAGCAGAAGAGCACACGTTATAATGCCATATCATATACTGCTTGATACTTATAGAGAAGAAGAATCGGGCGGAACACAAATCGGAACAACCAAAAAAGGAATCGGACCTTGCTACGAAGACAAAATCGCAAGAGTCGGAATTAGAATGGTAGATTTGTTGAATCCCGAAATTCTGGCAGAAAAAATCAAGAAAAATTTAAAAATAAAAAATTCTCTTTTCGAAAAATATTTTGAAAAGCCAGGATTGGAATTTGACGAAATATACAATGAGTTTCTGGAAATCGGGCAAAAACTGAAAGACAGAATCGTGGATACCGAAGTAGAACTGAACGAAGCAATTCGCGACGGAAAAAATATTTTGTTCGAGGGAGCACAAGCATTGATGCTCGATATAGATTTCGGGACTTATCCGTTTGTAACATCTTCTTCACCCACAACAGGAGGAGTTTGTACAGGAGCAGGAGTTCCGCCGACAAGTCTGCAAAATCTCATCGGTGTTGCAAAAGCATACACAACCAGAGTAGGAAACGGACCATTTCCGACCGAGTTAGATAACGAACTTGGCGAAAAAATCAGGCAGATTGGTTTTGAATTTGGTGCAACAACAGGAAGACCGAGAAGAACCGGCTGGCTCGATTTGGTTTCGCTGAAACACGCCACAATGATTAACGGAATCAATAATCTGGTCATCACAAAACTCGATGTACTTTCGGGAATTTCACCTTTAAAAATTGCAACTGCTTATAAAACAGAAGACGGAAAAATCATTGATTATTTCACTTCTTCCACCACTAAACTTTACAATTACGAACCGATTTACGAAGAACTCGACGGTTGGGAAGAAGATATTACCAAAGTGAGAGCTTATGACGAACTCCCCGAAAATGCAAAGCGTTATATTGAGTTTATCGAGCAGTATTTGGGAATCAATGTATATCTGGTTTCCGTAGGTCCTGAAAGAAGCCAGAATATTATCAGGAAAGAATTGTTTTAAGATTTATAGATAAACCATAAAAAAAATCCCTCAAAATGAGGGATTTTTTATTTTTAAGAGAAAGGTGTTTTATGATATTTTCAATGATTTTTAGATAGAAGTATTTTGTTTTTAAAATTTTGGCAAACCATTTGTAATGTATTTTACAATTATCGGTAATTGTTATAAAACTAATAATCATCATTAAAGTTTAGTTTTTTAATTTTTAAATTTTTTGATGATGAGACATCTACTTCACAACTCAGAATTTCGTTTTAACGAGGTTCTTTTTGAAAACCGTAACAAGAGTTACGGAGCGTTTGTTCTAAGAAATGAAGAAGGGAATATCCTGAGAAGATCCCTGTTCATAGGAGTTGCTTTTGTAGTAATAATAGCGGTTTCTCCACTTGTGATTAATATTTTGAAGCCAAAAGTTCCCGAAAAAATTCCTGTAGGACAAGGACATATTCTGAAACCAATTCCGATTGACGAAGCACCAGAAAAAACTCCCGAAATCGTAAAACCGGCAGTTACTCCTCCGAGAACTTTGGAGAGTACAGTGAAAATGGAAATCCCAACTCCGACCAGAAATGCGGTGAAAGAAACTCCTGCTACCAAATTGAGTGATACTGAAAATACTAATATCGGAACTGAAACGGTGATAGGAACTCCATCTACAGGAACTTACACTCCTGCTGCACAAATCGGTACGGTTGAAGGTACAGATACTGCAACAGTTCCCACTATAACAGTTCCGAAAGTGATCGACAATACACCGAAAACCACCGTAGATATAGAAGCAGATTTCTTGGGCGGAATTAACGTTTTCCGAAGTAAAGTTGTCAATAATTTTGATACTTCAATTATGGAAGGAAGCGGTGAACTCGTGAAAACCACAGTAACTTTCATCGTAGAAAAAGATGGTACAATCAGCGATATAAAAGCAGCGGGACCAAACAAAGATTTCAACAAGGAAGCAGAAAAAACCATAAAATCCGTAAAAGGAAAATGGACTCCTGCAAAACTCAACGGCGAAAACGTAAGGAGTTATTTCAAATTCCCAATAATGATGCAGTTTGAATAAGAAAAAACGCCAACAACAGTTATCCACAAAATACTCTATTTTGTGGATAATTTTTTTATTGTGTAATGTTTTAATTCACAATATTTTAACTCAAAAGAGGTTATTAACATCTATCTGAAAATCAGAAAAAAGTGTATTTTTGAAGATTAAAATTTTAAAGAATGGCTAAAATTATAGGTGTGGCAAATCAAAAAGGCGGAGTAGGAAAAACAACTACTGCCGTGAATTTAGCAGCTGCATTGGGAGTTTTGGAAAAAAGAATTTTGCTGATTGATGCAGATCCTCAAGCAAATGCAACTTCCGGATTAGGAATTGAAGATGCAGGATTTTCTACCTACAATCTTTTGGAACACAGTGCAAAAGCCGAAAAATGTATCCAGAAAACAGCTTCTCCGAATTTGGATATTATTCCGTCGCACATTGATTTGGTTGCAGCGGAAATAGAGCTTGTAGATAAAGCACATCGTGAATATATGCTGAAAGAAGCACTGAAATCTGTGAAAAAAAATTACGATTATATCATTATAGATTGTGCACCGAGTTTAGGATTGATAACTATAAATGCTCTTACTGCGGCAGATTCTGTAATTATCCCGATTCAGTGCGAGTATTTTGCTTTGGAAGGTTTAGGAAAATTATTAAATACCATTAAAAACGTACAGAAAATACATAATAAAGATTTAGATATTGAAGGTTTGCTTCTCACTATGTTCGACAGCAGATTAAGGCTTTCTAATCAGGTGGTGGAAGAAGTAAACCTGCATTTCCCAGAAATGGTTTTTGAAACCATCATCAGTAGAAATGTGAGATTGAGCGAAGCACCGAGTTTTGGAGAGAGTATCTTGAATTATGATGCAGAAAGCAAGGGAGCAATACAATACATTCAGTTAGCTGAAGAAGTTCTACTGAAAAACGAGAAAGTTTTAAATTAAAGCGGGAAGTAAGAAAATGGAAGCAGGGAAGTTTCAATTTTAACTTCCATCTTTCATCTTTCATTTACCATTTTCCATCACAAAAATATGAAAGACAAAAAACGAGCAATGGGACGCGGTTTAGGTGCAATTTTGAGTGCCGAATCGAAAGCATCTGTAAATTCCGCAACTGATGAAGGAGCAGATAAATTCGTGGGAAATATCGTGGAAGTTTCTTTGGAAGATATTTATCCGAATGTTTCGCAGCCCAGAACATATTTTGATGAAAAAGCACTGAATGATTTAGCGCAATCCATCAAAAATCTTGGAGTAATTCAGCCGATTACATTAAGAAAAGACGGTGCTAAATTTGAGATTATTTCTGGTGAAAGACGTTTCCGTGCAAGTAAAATTGCAGGTTTGGAAACAGTTCCCGCATATATCCGTTTGGTAAATGACCAGGAACTTTTAGAAATGGCATTGGTGGAAAATATCCAGCGTGAAGATTTAGATGCCATCGAAATTGCCTTAACTTACCAAAGATTACTCCAAGAAATAGGAATGACACAGGAAAATCTTAGCCAAAGATTAGGGAAGGAAAGAAGCACCATTACCAATTCTATTCGTCTTTTGCGGCTGAATCCCGATGTGCAGAATTCCATAAGAAGCGGCGAAATTTCCGCAGGTCATGGAAGAGCCATCATCAGTTTGGAAGACGATGAAAAACAGGGCGAACTTTTCCAAAAAATCCTGAGAAGCAATCTCAGCGTAAGACAAGCAGAACAGGAAGCAACCCTCTTGAAAAACCCTAAACCGGCTGAAAAAAAATCTAAACCGGCATTACCGAATAATTATAAGAAAGCACAGAAAAATCTTTCTGATATTTTGGAGGTAAATGTTGAAATAAAAACTTCCGGAAACGGTAAAAAAGGAAAGATAGTTCTTGATTTCCGAAACGAAAAAGAACTCGAAAACATTCTTTCACATATTAAATAATGAAAAAAATTTCGGTTGTTTTATTTCTGATATTTTCTTTAGAAATTTTGGCACAAATCAGTCCGAAAGATTCAGTTTCTGCGGTAAAACCAAAATCTGAAATAGAAGTGCTTACCGATATTGAAACCGCTAATTTTTCAGCAAAAATCATCAAATTCAATCCCACAAAAGCAGGATTGTATTCCGCAGTTTTACCCGGACTCGGTCAGTATTATAACAAAAAATATTGGAAGATTCCGCTTGTTTGGGGAGCGATAGGAACAGGAGTAGGAATAACATTGTGGAATCAGAATCAATACACAAGATACAGAAATGCTTTTGTAGCACAACTGAACGGACAAATGCACGAGTTTTCCGAAATCCCCGGAATTTCTGCAGAAGCATTGGGAAGAGTTCAGGACAGAGCAAAAAGACAGCGGGATTATGCAATCGCAATCACCGCACTGATTTATGTTCTGAATATTGTAGATGCTGTTGTAGATGCACATTTGTATGAAGGAAGAAACGATACCGATTTAGCGGTAAAACCTGCGATTTTGTTTGATGAATTTGCAAACCAGAACACCAAAACAGGATTGAGTTTTACCTACAGATTTTGAATGAAGATGGAAGCGGGAAGAATTTTCCTACTTTGTAGAGGTGGCAAAATTTTCAGAAATAAAATTTTTTACGGAGTTATTAAAACCTGAAACCTGAAATTAAAAATTATGAGAATAGCACTTGTCGGTTACGGAAAAATGGGCAGAATCATTGAAGATATTGCTGTAAAAAGAGGACACGAAATCGTGGCAAAACTCAACGAAACTCCTACTCCGGAAAATCTTAATAATCCCGATGTTGCCATAGAATTTTCTATGCCGGAATCGGCTTTTAACAATATTAAAGTTTGCCTTGAAAATAAAATTCCAGTAGTTTGCGGAACGACGGGTTGGCTCACCAAAAAAGCTGAGATAGAAAAAATATCTGCGGAAAACAATACCGCTTTTTTATACGGTTCTAATTTCAGTTTGGGCGTGAATCTGTTTTTTGCCCTGAATGAAAAATTAGCAAATCTGATGAAAGATTTCGGGGAGTATAATGTGCAGTTGGAGGAAATTCACCACACTCACAAAAAAGACGCTCCAAGCGGAACGGCAATTACTTTGGCAGAAGGAATCATCAGAAATGAAAACAGATTTTCTGCATGGAAATTAGACGAAACCAAAGAAAACCAATTGGGAATTTTTGCAATTCGTGAAGATGAAGTTCCCGGAACGCACAGCGTTTTTTACAGAAGTGAAGTTGATGAAATCGAAATAAAACACACCGCATACAACAGAAACGGATTCGCTTTGGGAGCAGTAATTGCCGCAGAATGGATTTTGGGAAAAACCGGAAACTTTACCATGAAAGACGTACTTTTTTCATAATTGATTGTTGATGATTGATGATTGATGTTGTAACAAAATGTAAATTTTATAACTAATTGAAAAACCTTAAACTTTAAACCTGAAACAAATAATTTATGAACTACTTTCTTACCTATACCGTTTATGTTCTCATTCTTTCCATATTGATGGGGATTTCTACGTGGAAATTTTTCAAAAAAATGGGTTACAATCCGTTGTTTGCGTTTGTACCGTTTTACAATTATTTAATTATTCAGAAAGAAACCAAACATCCAAAATGGTGGGTTGTAATGGCTTATCTTCCTGTTGTAGGAACTATTATGATGTCGGTTTTTCATCTTTTTCTGATGAAACATTTTGGCAAATCCCGTTTTTCACAGCAATTGCTTACCGTGATTTTGCCTTTCGTTTATATGGCTTTTTTCAATTATTCTAAGGACGCAGAAATTGAAACCGAAGACGAACTTTATTTAACAGAAGAAGAAAAAAACGAAAAGAAGAAAGAAACTTTTGTCGGCTCTATCACTTTTGCGGTAGTTTTTGCAACAATTATTCACGCCTTTATTACACAACCTTTTGGGATTCCTACAGGTTCTATGGAAAGAACTTTGCTTGTCGGTGATTTTCTTTTTGTAAATAAATGGAGTTATGGTTACAGATTGCCAATGCGTCCTGTTGCAATTCCGTTTTTGCAGGGAACTATTTATGATGCAGGAGAAAAAGGAAATCCTAAAGACGACCCGAAATCTTACATTGATGCCGTAAAATTGCCTTATTACAGAATTTTTCAATTCAACAAACCACAGAAAAACGATATTGTCGTTTTCAATTATCCGCAAGATTCTGTTCATACCGCGATTGACAGAAAAGATCCTTATGTAAAACGCTGTGTTGCAGTTGCAGGTGATGTGCTTGAATTTCGAGCAGGACGGCTATTTGTGAACGGAAAACCGGAAATTGTTTTAGGCGACCAAAAAGTACAGCACAAATATATTGTAACCACAGGAAGCCAACTTGATATTCGCGCTCTTTACAAAATATACGGATTTTTACCGGTTCAGGAAATGCAGACAGAGACAGGATTTGTTTATGATTTTCAGGGATTGACTGATGAAACAGCAAAAGAAATCAAAGAACTTCCTCAAGTGATAGAAATGAAAGAACATATTTGGAAAAAAGATTCTGCGGCGGTTGCATACAAAGTCAATGCAGCACGAGATAGTTACACTAAAAATATTGACACTACACAATCTATTTTCCCGATTAATAAGAAATGGAATGTTGATTGGTATGGTCCTTTGAGAATCCCGAAAAAAGGAGATGTCGTTACTTTGAATCAGGAAACACTACCTGAATATCAGTGGATTATTTCTGAATACGAACACAACAAATTGGAAAACAAAAACGGAAAAATTTTCGTCAACGGAAAAGAAACCAATCAATACACCATAAAACAAGACTATTATATGATGATTGGCGACAACCGAGATGCGTCTCTCGATGCGAGATTTTTCGGTTTCGTTCCTGAAGAAAATATCGTAGGAAAACCAATGTTTACTTGGATGAGTGTTGAAGGTTTATTCAAAGATAACAGTTCATCTTATCAAGCAGATAAAAAAATCCGTTGGGACAGAATGTTTAAAGCCACCAACACCGGAGAAGCAAATAAAACCTCGTATTGGTGGGTTGCAATTTTGGTTTTGGTATTGTTTTTCGGTTGGGATTATATCGTAAAACCTTTCAGAAAGAAAAAAGAAGAAGAGTAATAAGTTGATAATTATGAATTATGAGTGATAAGATGCCGTTTGAACTCATAACTAAAAACTCATAACTAACAAAAAATGAATTTATTACCAGTATTCTATCTTCCGCCAATCTCTTGGTTTTCGGTTTTTCTGAATGAAGAAAACGAAATTCTCTTTGAACAATATGAGAATTTCCCGAAGCAGACATACAGAAACAGAGCCAATATTTACGGAGCAAACGGAAAATTGTCTTTAATCGTTCCCATTCATCACAACGGAAAAAGAGCGATGAAAGATATTGAAATTTCTTTCGCCGAAGATTGGCAGAAACTCCATTGGAAATCCATAAAAACCGCTTATCAGAGTTCGCCGTATTTTGAGTTTTATGAAGATAAGTTGGGAGAGATTTTTAATCTTAAAACCAATTCTTTGATTGAATTTAATTTAAATGCTTTAGAAATCATTCAAAAAATTCTGAAAACCGAAAAGCAATATGCTCTCAATACCGAATATGTCAAAAACGTTTCGGGAGCTGATTTCAGAGAAAAATTTCTGGCAAAACAAGAATCCGATTTCGGTATGGAAGAATATTACCAATGCTTTTCCGATAAATTGGGATTTGAAAAAGACCTTTCAATTTTAGACCTTATTTGTAACAAAGGACCCGAAAGTTTGACATATATTAGAAACATTAAGACAAAATAAATTATTAGATATGAAAAAAATACTTATTGCGGCTTGTTTTATGACAGGTTTTGCAGCATTTGCTCAAACAGACGAGACTCAGGATAAAGATTTGATGACGTGGTATCACAAAGATTTTGCTTCGGCAAATGTTTATGGTGTGAATACTCAAAATGCCTATAAATTCCTTGAATCTAAAGGATTGAAACCGAAAACTGTAGTGGTGGGAGTTTTAGATAGCGGAGTAGAAGTTGACCATCCTGGTTTGATTGCCAATATGTGGAAAAACCCAAACGAAGTTCCAAATAACGGAATTGATGACGACGGAAACGGATATGTAGATGACATCTATGGCTGGAATTTTATGGGAGGAAAAGACGGTGATGTAGGTGTTGATAATATGGAAGTTACCCGTGTTGTGAAACAATATCAATCTGTTTTCGAGGGAAATGATTCTGCAAAAAACAAAGAAAATCAGACCAAAATGCCGGAAGAATTTGCGATGTATATGAAATCTAAAGAAATCTTCGCCAAAAAAAGTACGGAAGCAAAACAGAATTTTGAAACCTATTCCAGAATTAAAACAGCGATTCCGTCTATGGTTGCAATGTTGGGTGATAAAAATCTTACTCCTGAAACAGTTGCCACTTTAAAACCAACCACTCCCGAACAAATGATGGGTGTGCAAATTTTGGGACAAATTTCAAGAGACCCATCTGTCGCAGGAAAATCTCCTGCAGAAGTGCAGAAGTTTTTAGATGACCAGATGAAAGAAGCATTAGATTATTTCGGTCCGCAAGCAGAAAAACAATATAATCTTGATTTCGACACTAGAACTTCTTTAGTAGGAGACAATTATAATGATTATTCCGAAAAAAAATACGGAAACAACAGTTATGAAGGCCCCGATGCAAAACACGGAACTCATGTTGCAGGAATCATTGCAGGACTTCCACAAGGAAAAGAAGTGCAGTACGGAGTTGCTTACAAAGTAGCAAAAATAATGACGGTGAGAACCGTTCCCGATGGTGATGAAAGAGATAAAGACGTAGCCAACGCAATAAGATATGCGGTAGATAATGGAGCAAAGATTCTGAATATGAGTTTCGGGAAACCTGTTTCACCGGGAAAAAAATATGTTTGGGACGCTTTCAAATATGCTGAATCCAAAGGAGTTCTTTTGGTAAAAGCTGCAGGAAATGAAAACGAAGACCTTGCGGAAAATACTTATTACCCTACAAATTTTATAAATGCTGTGGATGAAAAACCATTCATCAGTAATATGATTGTTGTAGGTGCTTCTACCAATAACAACGAGTTTTTGAGAGCAAATTTTTCCAATTATAACCAAAAAATGGTCAATGTTTTTGCTCCAGGAGAGAAAATTTATTCCACAGTTCCAGATGGTAAATATGAATATCAACAGGGAACATCTATGGCTTCACCGGTTGTAGCAGGAGCAGCGGCGGTTCTTCTCGCATATATGCCAAATCTGAAACCGGAACAGATTATAGAATCTTTGGTAAAAACAGTGAATAAATCTTCTGTAAATGCAATGATAAAATCAAATACCAATAACAGATTCGATTTGATTTCCCAATCAGGCGGTGTAATAGATTTGAAAAAAGCAGCAGAATATGCATATAACAATTTTTACAAAAATTCGGGCGTAACGTCTTCTGTTAAAGAGAGTACAGTGAAAAAACCATTGCGAAAAAAAGCGACAAAGGTGAAGTAATTGTTTTTCGATATTATAATTAAAAGTTCGGTTTTTTCCGAACTTTTTTTTGTTTCTGTTTGAAATGGCACAGTTTTTTGTAACTTTATAAAATATTTTTAATATTACTACTATGAAAAATTTACTTTTAGCGGTGATTGCAGGTGCAGTATTGGCTGTTTCTTGTTCCACTGCAAACAAAGCACCGTCTAACCGGACGAATTTTATGAAAATGAAAGGAAATTGGCAGATTACTTCTGTAGGTTATGACAAAAGTTACAAGGTAAAACCGTTTGACGAAGGTGCAGATGCAAAATGTTGGGTAGGAAGCGAATGGAAATTTGTGCCGAATAACTGGACTGGTTCTTACTCCATAAACGGAGGAGGAGATTGTCCTGTTGTTACACAACCGATTAAATTTGAGGTGATTGATGGAACAAGATTTCAGTTCAAAAAAATTGCAGACGGAACTAAAGCAAAACAAAATGAAGTTGGCTATGTCCTAAGTTTGGTCAATCAATCTGATAATGAATTTAGCATTGCAGATACTTCTACCGAAGTAAGAGTTGTTTACACTTTTCAAAAAATCTCTCAATAAATTTAATAATCCTTTAAATCAAAAAATTATGAAAATCATTAATAAAACAAATATTGCCGCAATATTTCTTTCTGGCTCTCTTCTTCTGACAAGTTGTGAAGCCGTGCAAAATTCAAATAAAGAACAAAGAGGTGTTGCAATAGGTGCAGCTGCAGGTGCAGTTCTTGGCGGAATTTTAGGAAATAACATCGGAAAAGGAGGAAATGCTCCTCTTGGTGCTGTTTTAGGCGGTGTTATTGGTGGAGTTGCCGGTGGAGTTATCGGTAATAAAATGGATAAACAAGCCAAAGAAATAAAAGAAACACTTCCCGGTGCACAGGTTGAAAGAGTAGGAGAAGGTATCAAAGTAACGCTTCACGAAAATACGGTAAATTTCGATTTTAACTCATCAAACTTGACGGCTCTTGCAAAAAATAATCTCGATAAATTGGTAACGGTTTTGCGAAATAATCCTGATACCAACATCAATATTTATGGACATACCGATAGTATTGGTAGTGATGCTGTCAATCTGAAAATATCAAAACAAAGAGCAGATGCAGTTAAAAATTATTTTACAGCCAATGGTATTTCTGTTTCAAGATTGTTTACCGAAGGTTTAGGAAAAACAGAACCGATTGCTTCTAACGAAACAGATGCAGGAAGAGCGCAAAACCGTCGTGTGGAATTTGCCATTACTGCAAACGAAAAAATGATTAATGAAGCAAGTCAGGGGAATTAAAACCAATTCATCTCAACATAATTTAAAGTCCGCTTCGGCGGATTTTTTTATTTAAAAATTCATTACTTTTGTATCTCATTTTATGTAAATGATGAAATATCTTAAACTGCTTCGCGTAGAACAATGGGTGAAAAATCTTTTCGTTTTTCTTCCTTTGTTCTTTTCCGGTAATATTACAAATCACGATTTGTTTCTAAAAAGCATTTTTGCTTTTTTCATTTTTTCGTTTGCGGCGAGTTCCATTTATATCATTAATGATTATTCCGATATAGAATCCGACAAAAAACACCCTGAAAAAAGAAACCGTCCACTTGCAAGCGGAGCAATTTCGAAAACCACTGCATTGGTTTTTTTCGCAGGGTTACTGATTGCAGATACAGTTTTAATCCTTTTTTGTCAGGAATATTTTTCACAAAATCTTTGGAAATTTTCCACCCTCATCATTGCTTATTTCGTGATGAATTTGGCTTATACGTTTAAGTTGAAGCACGTTGCGATTATTGATGTTTGTATCATTGCCATCGGTTTTGTTCTGCGTGTTTTGGCAGGTGGTTACATTACGGGAATCTATATTTCGCAGTGGGCAATTTTACTAACGTTTGTTTTGGCATTGGTTCTCGCCATCGGAAAAAGAAGAGGCGAATTGATTAATGCACAGACTTCGGGAAAAACCAGAAAAGCATTAGATGGCTACAATGTTCAGTTTGCAGATATTGCACTTTCCATCAGTTGCACATTAGCAATTGTGTGCTATCTGATGTTTACGTTTTCATCCGAAGTTCAGCAGCGTTTTCACCCGAGAGTTTTTTACACGGTATTTTTCGTAGTTTTCGCTTTCCTCAGGTATTTGCAGCAGACTTTGGTGTATAACAAAACAGAATCACCAACCAAAATTATCTATAAAGATCGGTATATTCAGATAACGCTTGTTCTTTGGCTCATCGTGTTTTTACTTCAAATTTATTTCAAATAATGCAGCCAAATTTTGTACAAAAAGTAACCAATTGGGGAAATTTTCCTGTCGTGGAAAAAGAAATGAAATCGGAAGATTCCGTTTCAAAAATCAGAGAATTTGTAAAAACTCACAATGAAGTTATTGCAAGAGGAAACGGAAGATGTTATGGTGATGCTTCTCTCGGCGAACATATTTTCTCCACCAAAAGATTAAATAAATTCATCAGTTTTGACCGTTTAAACGGCATTATCGAATGTGAATCCGGCGTTTTGCTTTCCGAAATTCTGGAAGTAGTCGTTCCACAAGGATATTTTTTAATGGTAACACCCGGAACAAAATTTATTTCTGTTGGTGGTGCAATTGCTGCCGATGTTCACGGAAAAGGAATTTACTGTTTTTCGGAATGTCTTATCGAGTTTGATTTGATGATTGAAAACGGTGAAATTCTGAAATGTTCTCGGGAAGAAAATTCGGAAAAATTTTGGGCAACTGTTGGTGGAATGGGATTGACCGGGATTATTCTCTCCGCAAAATTCAAACTGAAAAATATAGATTCTGTGTATATTCGTCAAGAAAGCATAAAAGCCGAAAATCTCGACGAAATTTTTCAACTTTTTGAAGAATGTGAAAGCTGGACGTATAATGTAGCATGGATTGACTGCCTGCAAAAAGGCAAAAACATAGGAAGAAGCGTTTTACAAAGAGGCGAATTTGCTTTGAAAGCGGAACTTCCCGAAAAATTGTTGAAAAATCCGTTGCGTTTAAAGAAAAAATTTTTTTTCAAAAATCCTTTTTATTTTCCGAATTTTATACTGAATAATCTTACGGTAAAAATTTTCAACTTTCTGATTTACAATAG
>CAZHFE010000056.1:0-8387 GCA_964532055.1 uncultured Kaistella sp.
TTCCAATCCATTACCACACCGCCGAAATCGAAAATAATGTTTTTAATGTTCAAGGCTTAAAGTTTAATGTTTTACTACTGCGTATAATTTAGGAAATTAATTTATTTCATTTACGGAATGTGTGTTCCAGGTGCGATGAACGCATTTTTTTTCACGACCACGATTCCATCTTTTATGGAGTGGGTTTCAAAATCTCCGTCGGGAAGATGTTTTGCACCAATAATTCTCACATTATCACCAATGCTGCAGTTTTTATCTAGGATTGCTCTTTCAATATAGCAATATTTTCCTACGCCCAAATTGGGTTTTCCCGAATTATCGTTTGCCACAATTTCTTTGGGATCTTGGTAATAATCTGCACCCATCATATAAGTATTGATGAGCGTACTTCCTTTATCAATTCGGCTTCTGTTTCCAACGATTGAGTTTTCAATTTTATCTGCCATTACAATGCAGCCGTCTGCAAAAATCGCTTTGCTTACATAAGAACCCAGAATTTTAGAAGGAGGTAGCATTCTCGCTCGAGTATAAACCGGAGATTTGGTAAAAAGATTAAATTTCGGGAAATCTTGTGTCAAATCAAGATTTGCATCAAAGAATGACTGAATCGTACCAATGTCTGTCCAGTAACCGTCATATTGAAAACTAAGTGTTTTATATTTCCCAATTCCGTTTGGTATAAGTTCTCCGCCGAAATCATCTCCAGGATCTTCTTCAAAGATTCTGTTCAGAACTTCTCTGCTGAATACATAAATTCCCATTGATGCGAGATATTCTTTACCTTCGTTTTTGCTTTTTTCTGAAACTTCAGATTTCCATTCGCCGAGTAAATCTGCCGATGGTTTCTCGATAAACGACGTGATGTTTCCTTCGTCATCAGATTTCAAAATTCCGAAACCGGTTGCATCTTTTGCATTCACAGGAATTGTCGCAATGGTAATATCGCCTTTGTTGGCACAGTGAAAATCTATCATTTGGCGAAAATCCATTTGATAAAGCTGATCGCCAGAAAGTATCAGAATATAATCGTAATCATATTTATCGAGGTGTTTCATCGATTGACGCACCGCATCTGCTGTTCCTTGATACCATTTTTCGTTTTCCACATTTTGTTCTGCTGCCAAAATATCCACAAATCCTCTGCTGAAAATATCGAAATGATAAGAGTTTTTAATATGAGCATTAAGCGAAGCGGAATTGAACTGTGTTAAAACCATGATTCTGTTAAACCCAGAATTCAGGCAGTTGGAAATAGGAATATCAACAAGACGATATTTCCCGGCAATCGGAACTGCAGGTTTTGAGCGGGAATAGGTTAAAGGAAAAAGCCGTGTTCCCCTTCCGCCTCCGAGAACTATAGAGATTACGCTTGATTTCATAATTTTTTGTGCTTGATTTAAGGCAATTTGTGTTTAACAATATTAATCATTTTTGGTCAATTTTCAAAATAAAACCTTACCTAATTATCTGTAGAATATTTTCATGCAAAATCCGTATAAAAAACTCCAAATTTCTTTGGAGTTCTGTGTTTTTATCTCGTTTTTAATAATGTTTACCTTTTATTAAAATTTCCAGCCGAAGGTGAGGAAGAAATTATTTCTGTTATTTTTCACATTAGAGACTATTGACGAATCAGATTCTATGATATATCGTTTTGAAAAATATCCGGTGTTGTAAGCAGATGAACCTTGTATAAAAGGATTGCTGTATTCTGAACTGATGTTTTGGTAAGCTGCATCAATAAAAAATGCTTTGAAATCATACCCAAGTCCTGCACCGAAAGTATTTCTTTTCCCCAGAATCAAATTGCTGTATGATGAGTTTACTGTTGCTGCGTTGCTGTCTATATTGCTAATGGAAACCGTATCGAAAGGATTTGCAGACAAGGCATAACCTGCTCTCAAACGAAGCTGCTGTATTCTGTATTCTGCACCGATTTTTATCTCGGAAATATTTTTGGCATAATCAGTAAAAAACTTGTTGAGTTCAGTTTCTGCACTGCCGTAAACCTGATATTTAGGTTTTGTAATTCCTAAAGTATAATCTACATTCAATGCAAAATTCTTACTCGGAACGAAAGCCGCACTCACTGTAGCTTTCATCGGAGTTGAGAGACTTCTGTCTTCGGTATATCTTCCGTCAACCGGATTTTCGTATTCTGAATATTCTCTGGCTATGTTCCACCAAGTCGGCGTTTCTATTGCAGCACCGAATCTGATTTGCGGACTTATTTTGCCAATGATACCTATGGAAGCAGAAAAACCGTTTGAGATTTCTGAAAAAGGCGTGTATTGCTTCTTAAAAACTTCTGTATAATGATCTGTGCTTGAATAAAACTCCGCAGAATCATATTGGTCAATAATCGCACTGTGAAAGTTTAAACCTGCACCAACATATATTTTGTTATCGTAATTTCCGGCAACACCAACCGATAATTTAGTAAGCGTTCCGTAGCGGTTATATGCATGACCCTCAAAACTAAGATCGGTTACCAAATTTCCGTTTTGGTCATTAATGCTGTAAACGAGGTTAGAATTTCCGGGAGATTCAGTATAATCTTCAATCTTTTGCGAAGAATAATTTACCGCCATATTCACAAATTTCCATGAGGAACTTGTACCGATATTGATGGCTGCAATTCCGCCCGTATTTCCTATATTGGTATGCGCTATTTTATAATCCTGAGATTTACCGTAAAGAGAAGTTGTGGTTTTACTGTTCTGAACCGACAAAGTAGCGGAAACTTCACTTGCAATACTTACTCCGATTCCTGCCGGATTAGTATTGAGTACAGAAAAATCACCACCTAATGCTCCCATCGAACCTGCCATTGCGTTATATTTCGCCGTACCCGGAATTGATGGGTCAGAATACACTTCAATGGTATTTTTTATGGTTGAAACATCTTGGGCATTGACCAAATAAGCCACCGAAATACCTAGAATTATTAAAGATTTTTTAATCATTTTATTATTGGTCTGTTCTATCTATTTTTTATCTTCTAAAACCGTTTCCACCGGATCTGCTTCCGCCAGAGTTTGATGAACCGCTGTTGAATCCTCCAGATGATCTTACACCTCCGTCGTTACCTGAACGGAAACCGCCGCTGTTATTAGTTCTTACTGGCTGTTCATATCTCGGCGAATTGTTTTGATTATTCGGTTGAGTATTTCTGATTCTCGGTTGATTCTGCATATTCGGGTTCAAACGTGGGGTGTTTGATGGAGTATTATTTCTAAAACCTCCATTTGGTCGGTCATTTCTGAAACCGGAATTATTACTATTTCTGAATCCTGATCTTCCTTCATTTCTAAGCGAATTTCTGAAAGCTCCGTCTGCTCCGCTTCTCCTGTATGTAAACCCGCCGTTGTAGCTGTTGTAATGATTGTATCCGTATGATAAAGAGTGATAATGCGGATTTCCGTAATGTCCGCCATAATAAGGATTATACATTCCGTACCAAGGATTGTAGTAACCATAATATCCATACCAAGGATTATAATATCCGTACCAAGGATTGTAACCAAATCCCCATGAATTATAATAACCGCCAAATCCCCAACCAAATCCCATTCCCATTCCATAACTATAAGGTGAGTATCCCCAATCAGAATAATAGGTTACGGTTCCGTTATAATTTCCCCAGTCAGAATTTGGTGACTCTATCCATTTTTGATTCCTGTTATCAGAGTTCAGATATTTATTCTGATCATCATATTGATAGTCGTAATAATCGCCCACTCTGTTTCCTCCGTTCATTGCAACTCCTTCAGGTAAAGTATCTCTGTTCGGGTCATAATAAACACCATCGGTTTCTGTATAACCTCCTGTATAGATAACACAGGAAGTGAGAATCATACTGCCCGAAACTGCCAACACTAATTTAGAAGTAAGTAGTGAAAGTAAATTTTTATGTGTAAATTTTTTCATGATAAGGCAAAAAATTTTAATTTGAATTATATTTGCATTTTCTACCAAAATTATACCAATTTGATTTGAAAATAATATGGTAAAAATACGCTTTTTAGTTTAGATAAGGACATTGGGTAAAAGTTAAATCACAAAATTAAATTTAAAGACAAATAAATAATGGCAAAACTTACATCAAGAGCAGAAGATTACAGCAAATGGTATAATGAATTAGTAGTCAAAGCAGATTTGGCAGAAAATTCCGGAGTTAGGGGGTGTATGGTTATTAAACCTTATGGTCATGCAATTTGGGAGAAAATGAGAGATGAAATGGACAGGAAATTTAAGGATACTGGTCATGAAAATGCATACTTCCCAATATTTATCCCGAAAAGTCTCTTCGAAGCAGAAGAAAAAAATGCACAAGGTTTTGCAAAAGAATGTGCTGTTGTAACTCATTATCGTTTGAAAACAGACCCTAATAATCCCCATAAACTTATTGTAGATCCCGAAGCAAAACTAGAGGAAGAACTCATTGTACGTCCTACTTCTGAAGCTATTATTTGGAATACTTACAAAAACTGGGTTCAATCTTATCGGGATTTACCTATTTTAATTAATCAATGGGCAAATGTTGTGCGTTGGGAAATGAGAACAAGATTATTTCTGAGAACCGCCGAATTTCTTTGGCAAGAAGGTCATACCGCACATGCAACTAAACAAGAAGCCATCGAAGAAACCGAAAAAATGTTAGATGTATATGCAGATTTTGCTGAAAATTTTATGGCAATCCCTGTAATCCGCGGAATAAAAACTCCATCCGAAAGATTTGCTGGTGCAGACGAAACCTACTGTATAGAAGCATTAATGCAGGACGGAAAAGCTCTTCAAGCCGGAACTTCACACTTTTTGGGACAAAATTTCGGAAAAGCATTTGATGTAAAATTCACTAATAAAGAAGGAAAAATAGAGCATACTTGGGGAACTTCTTGGGGAACTTCTACCCGATTAATTGGAGCTTTGATTATGACCCACTCCGATGATTTAGGTTTGGTTCTACCTCCTTCTTTAGCTCCGATTCAAGTAGTAATTGTTCCTATTTTTAAAGGAGAAGAACAGTTGCAGCAAATTAATGAAGTAGCTTTTGAAATTCAGAATAAATTGAAAGCCAAAGGAATATCTGTAAAATACGACAATAAGACCGAAAACAAACCAGGTTGGAAATTCGCAGAATATGAATTAAAAGGAATTCCGGTAAGAATCGCAATGGGTGCAAGAGATTTGGAAAACAAAACTGTTGAAATTGCACGACGAGATAATTTAACTAAAGAAATTCAACCCTTAGAAAATCTTGATGTTTATATTGAAGAACTTCTTAAAACAATTCAGAAAGACATTTACAACAAAGCTCTAAATTATCGTGAAAATCACATCACAAAAGTTGATTCTTACGAAGAATTCAAAAAAGTTTTAGAAGAAAAAGGAGGATTTATTTCCGCACATTGGGACGGAACCGCCGAAGAAGAAGAGCAGATAAAAAACGAAACCAAAGCAACAATTCGGTGTATCCCACTGAATAACACTTTGGAAGAAGGAATTTCATTGATTTCGGGAAAACCCTCTAAACAAAGAGTTATTTTTGCAAAATCATATTAATATTTCTGTGTATATCGTAAAAAAATGTTAACAATTTTAGAAAATCTTCATTTTTTATAAAATTGTATTAAAAAATGCATATCTTTGATTTTATTAACTTTAAAACACAAACTATTATGTCATTAAACATTATTGATCTGATCAAAGGACAATTAGGTCCTGCATTGGTTTCACAGGCGGCTTCTCAATTAGGAGAAAGCGAATCAGGAGTTTCAAAAGCAATCAGCGGTTTGCTTCCCGCGGTTGTAGGCGGATTGGCAAATAATGTCGATAAACCTGGAGTTCTTGATTCAATTACAAGTGCTGCTTCCAGCGGTATTTTGGGAAATTTATTGGGAAGCTCTACTAATAATTCAATCATTACAACTCTTTTATCTTCCATCTTTGGCGACAAAATTGGAGGGTTGGTTAATGCGATTTCCTCGTTTTCGGGAGTGAGTAACTCTTCTGCAAACTCTATTTTGAACATGGTTACAGGAGCAACAGTCGGATCTGTTGGTAAATATGCTGCAGATAACAATCTTGATGCTTCGGGATTGACAAACTTATTGAGCGAGCAAAAAGGAATAGTTTCTACACTGCTTCCTGCAGGACTTTCATTGGCTTCTTTTGGTTTAGATACTGAAAAATGGTTCGATGGTGCTAAAAAAACTGTAGCTTCAGTAACTTCTACTGCAAAAGATAATTTAGCAGAAAAAGCTGCTGTTGCACAAGAAAAAATTTCCAATGCAACTACTGAAGTCAGAGAAGAGTTTAACAATAATAACGGAGGCGGTTCTATTTGGAAATGGTTACTTCCTTTATTGCTTTTAGGACTTGCTGCGTGGTTCCTCTGGAAACAATGCGAAAATAAAAAAACTGAAAATGCTGCAACAGAATCAACCGAAGTATCAACAATGAACAGTGATTCTGCAAATACAGCAGTAATCACAATGCCAGAAACTGTAATCTCTGAAATCGACTTGCTCGGTACCAAAATTAAAGGTTATGCAGGAGGAATGGAAGACAAAATGATTACTTTCTTAAAATCAGATGGTTACAAAAATGCTCCAAATGACGAAGCACTTAAAACCACTTGGTATGATTTTGACAAAGTAAACTTCAAAATGGGATCTTCAACCGAATTGGAAGAAGGTTCTCAGGAACAATTAGCCAATCTTGTTGCTATCTTAAAAGCATTTCCTGATGCTAAAATTAAAGTAGGCGGTTATACCGATAAAACAGGTGATGAAGCCGTTAATCTGAAAATTTCACAGGCAAGAGCAGACTTTATCAAAAAATGGCTTACCGATAAAGGTGTTGGTTCGCAGATTTTAGAAGCAAAAGGTTACGGCAGCGAATTTGCAAAAGTAGATGCTTCTGCTTCTGACCAAGAAAGAGCATCTGATAGAAAAATGTCAATCAGATTTACAAAATAATCTCTTCATTAATATATTTAGAATCCCGAAAATTTTCGGGATTTTTTGTTTTTGTATTTAATGATATTTGTACTATCACAATAGAATTACAGCACAAACTTTAAAAAAGAAAATAATTTTACTATTTTTGGGGAATCACTGCAATAGAGAAATATGAAAAAATTTTTGTTGATAGTTTTGGCTTCATTTGTTGTAATTTCCTGCGGAAGTTCAAAAAAAGTAGTGGTCAGAAAAAGTATATCTTCTACTACAAATATGGCAAATCTCAGAACACTGAATTCTGGTTTTTCGGGGAACGTAAATTCAGAAATACGGGAAATTTTGCGTGATGCCGAAAAATATCTCGGTACTCCTTACAAATATGCCGGAAATACTTCATCGGGATTTGATTGTTCCGGTTTGGTCTGCAAAGTTTTTGATGAAAACAATTATAAATTACCGCGCCGTTCAGAAGATCAGTCAAACACAGGAAAAGTTGTAAACATCAAAGAAGCTAAACCGGGAGATTTGATTTTTTTTGCAACAGCAGGTGGAAGCAGAGTTTCTCACGTAGGAATTGTGTATGACATTGGTAGTAGCGGCGAAGTAAGATTTATTCATGCCTCAACTTCAAAAGGCGTTACTATTTCTTCGCTCAACGAAAAATACTGGAACAAAGCATATCTGTTCGCAAGAAGAGTTTTGTAAATTTGCAAAATCACTGAAATATGAATTACTAATATACGAATCATCATTTATGTTAAAAGAAACCATAGAAAATATCTGGGAAAACAGAGAATTATTACAAAACGAAGACAGTCAAAAATCAATCCGTGAAGTAGTTCGATTATTAGATTTAGGGGAACTGCGTGTTGCAGAGCCAACGGAAAACGGTTGGAAAGTAAACGAATGGGTGAAAAAAGCAGTCGTGATGTATTTCCCGATTCAGAAAATGGAAACAATCGAGGTCGGACCTTTTGAATTTCACGATAAAATCCCGTTGAAAAAAAATTATGCCGAAAAAGGCGTTCGTGTTGTTCCTCATGCAATTGCAAGACACGGAAGTTTTGTGGCAAGCGGAGTTATTATGATGCCGTCTTATGTAAATATCGGTGCTTATGTAGATTCCGGAACAATGGTCGATACTTGGGCGACGGTTGGGAGTTGTGCACAAATCGGAAAAAATGTACACTTGAGTGGCGGAGTAGGAATCGGTGGAGTTTTAGAGCCGCTTCAAGCTGCACCTGTCATTATTGAAGACGATTGTTTCGTCGGTTCAAGATGTATTGTCGTAGAAGGAATTCACGTAGAGAAAGAAGCCGTTTTGGGAGCAAATGTAGTTCTCACAGCTTCCACTAAAATTATTGATGTTACAGGAGAATCTCCTGTGGAAATCAAGGGAAGAGTTCCTGCTCGTTCTGTGGT
>CAZHFE010000056.1:8487-12182 GCA_964532055.1 uncultured Kaistella sp.
AAACCTTGAAAGACAAACTCCTCAAATTCATTTCAAATCCGAAATATATTTTCGGGATTTATCTTTTGATTTCCGTAGTTTCGGCGGTTTCCAAATTTCTTGGGGGTCCTTTAAAGTATAATAACTATCTGCTTTTCAAAAATGTTTTCTATCACACGAGAGAACAGAAAAATATCTTTTTGCAGTATCCGGATTTGTATTTTGACAGCAATCATTACGGTGTTTTTTTCAGTGTGCTGATTGCTCCGTTTGCATTGCTTCCCGATTGGTTGGGAATCATTTTATGGAATGTTGCCAATACTTTGGTTTTTCTTTTTGCTGTTTTCAAACTTCCGTTTTCGGCTCAGAAGAAGGCATTTTTTGCGTGGCTCTGTCTGCAGGAATTTATCACTGCTGCGGTAAGTTTGCAGTTTAATATCGCTTTGACGGGACTTTTGATGCTTTCCGCAGTTTACGTTTACGAAAGAAAAGAAACCCAATCTGCTGTTGCAATCCTTGTCGGATTTTTTGTAAAACTATACGGAATTGCAGGACTTTCCGCATTTTTCTTCATCAAAAACAAATGGAAATTTATACTTTCATTTATCGGTTTCGGCGTGTTATTTTTCCTTTTACCGATGTTGCTTTCCAGTACTAAATTCGGGATTCAGTCCTATTTTGATTGGTATGCTTCTTTGTCTGAAAAAAACCTCTCGAATCAGGTTTTAGGAAACAGACAAGATTATTCTTTAATGGGAATTGTGCGCAGAGTTTTGGGAAATGCCGAAATTTCTAACCTTACTTTTCTCGTTCCGGGAATTTTGGTTTTCGGGCTGCCTTATCTGCGGTTTAAGCAATATAAAAATATCGCTTTCCAACTGATGATTTTGTCATCTACACTTCTGTTCATCGTGCTTTTCAGTTCCGGTTCAGAATCACCGACTTATATTATCGCTGTTTCAGGAGTGATGATTTGGTTTCTCATTCAGAAAGAAAAATCGCCGTTTGTTATCGGTTTATTGATTTTCGTTATTATTTTAACGTGCTTTTCGTTTTCAGATTTGTTCCCGAAATCCGTTAAAGAAAATTATATTATAAAATATTCTCTGAAAGCATTACCTTGCTGTATTGTCTGGTTCAGAATTATTTTTGAACTGATGACCAAAGATTTCGAAAAAGATTATCAATTAGATTAATCGTATTTAGAAAAAATTTGAAGTTATTAAAAACCATTATATTTGACTTAGGAAACGGAGGCGTTAAGAAATTTTGAAGAATTTTCGTTAAAAAATTTCTCTGTTCGAATGGCGGCGAAAATTTTTATTTTTCAACAAATTTATCTTTCCGCCCGAGTTTGAGAAATTTTAGAAAATTATTTAAAATTTTAGCCGAGTTTCCAAGTCTTGAATTTTTGGTTCTTTTGTTTCAAGACAAAAGAACGGAAAATATAATTATTATTGGTAAAACCAAGTTAAAACAATTAAGTTTCTGTAAACGTGAAAAAAATTTCAATCGTCATTCCCGCTCATAATGAGGAAAACAATGTTGCTCTGATTCACAGCAGAATCAAAGAGGTTTTTTCACGGCTGGAAAATTACCGTTTCGAAATTATCTTCGTGAATGACGGAAGCCGCGACAATACACAGCAGAAAATAGAAGAACTTGCCCGAAATTTTGAAGAAGTAAAGTATATCGAGTTTTCGCGGAACTTCGGACATCAACCGGCAGTGAAAGCAGGAATGGATTGCTCCAACGGAAATGCCGTGATTTCTATGGACGCAGATTTGCAGCACCCACCGGAACTGATTCCCGAAATGCTGAAAAAATGGGAACAAGGTTTTGATATTGTTTATACGATAAGAACTTACCCGAAACAGATTTCCGCTTTCAAACGCAAAACTTCTGATTTGTATTACCGTTTTTTATCGAAAATTTCAGACGTAAATCTTACCGAAGGAGGCGGTTCTGATTTCAGACTGATGGATTCGTCGGTTGTTGATGTCATCAGAAATATGAACGAATCTGATATTTTTCTTCGCGGATTGTCGAATTGGATGGGTTTCAAACAAACCGGAATTAATTTTACAGCAGGAGAAAGAGCATCGGGAGAAAGCAGTTATAACCTGAAAAGAATGATGAAATTTGCTTTTACAGGAATTACGGCATTCAGTGTAAAACCTTTGTATATGGCTGCTTATCTGGGATTTGTTTTTTCTGCTTTTGCGATTTTGGGTTACGGAATTTATGTTGTTCACGCATTTCTTGCAAAAACCGAAATTTCAGGTTGGGCTTCATTGATTATGACGGTGGTTTTCTTTGGCGGAGTTCAGTTGATTATCTTAGGAATCATCGGGATTTATCTGGGTAAAATTTTCAAGCAGGTAAAAGAAAGACCGAATTATATTATCCGTTCCAAGAATTTTTAAAATCATAGCCGAATGAAAATCGCTTTTGACGGTAAACGTTTTTTCAACAACAGTTCGGGTTTAGGAAATTATTCCCGTGATTTGGTGCGGATTTTGGCGAAATTTTTCCCTGAAAATCAATACATTCTTCTCAATAAAAATAAAAGCGAAAGAGGAAAAGAAATTTTGGATTTGCCGAATGTGACATTTGTAAAAACTTCAAAAGGAAGAATGTCGCGCCAATTCAAAATGGGGAAAGACTCTCAAAATCTTGATGCTGATATTTTCCACGGACTTTCCGGCGAACTGCCTTTGAAATGGAGCAAAAAATCGATTAAGAAAATCGTTACCATTCATGATTTGATTTTTGTGAGATTTCCGCAATATTATTCATTTTTTGACAGAAAAATTCATCTCTGGAAATTCAGAAAAGCAGCAAATTCTGCGGATAAAATCATCGCCATTTCCGAGCAGACAAAACAGGATATTATCAAATTTCTGAAAGTTCCCGAAAGTAAAATCACCGTTGTTTATCAAGGTTGTCATCAATCTTTTAAAGAAAATAAAAACGATGAGTTTTTACATTCGGTTCGCGAAAAATTCAATCTTCCCGAAAGATTTCTGCTGAATGTGGGAACAATCGAAGAAAGAAAAAATCTGCTGAATGTGATAAAATCGCTGAAAGAAAAAAAAATTTCGCTGGTTGTAGTTGGGAAAAAGCAAAAAAAGTATTTCAGGAAAATTCAAAAGGAAATCAGAAAAAACGGAGCAGAAGTTTATTTTCTTGAAAATGTTTCCATGGAAGAATTATCGGCGATTTATCAACTTGCGGAAATTTTTATCTACCCGAGTTTTTTTGAAGGATTCGGCATTCCTGTGATTGAAGCACTTTTCTCGGGAACTCCTGTTATTACGAGTAATATAAGTTCGCTTCCTGAAGCAGGCGGGAAAGATTCGGTGTATATCAATCCCGAAAATCCGGAAGATATAAAAGCAAAAATTCTTTTCCTCTGGAACAACGAAGCCGAAAGAAAACGCCGTGCTGAAAAAGGATTAGAGTTTGTTCAAAAATTCAATGACGAAAAAATTGCCGATGAATTGATGAAAGTTTATCGGGAATTACTTTCATGATTTTCCACAAAAAAAGAGTTTGTAAACTCTTTTTTAATTATTCAAGAAATTTCTTTAGAAAATCCTTTACTGCCCTTCAATTAAACAAATCTCTCACTTTGTCGAAGAATGTTTTTTCTTTCCCAGATGGTTCGGCTTTCATTTCGCCGCTTTCCATTTGCTTTTCAAAGAATGTTTTTT
>CAZHFE010000057.1:0-11649 GCA_964532055.1 uncultured Kaistella sp.
GTCGTTATCAAAATTCTGATTCATAGTTTTAATAATGAAAAGACAAAATTAGGGAAAATATTGTTAGGTTGGGTGTGAGAAGATAGAACTGGGAAGGCGAAAGATGGAAGCAAAAACAAACATCACAAGTTTTGAAAACCTGTGATGTTTAGAATATTTTTATTTTTTTAGGATTTATTGACCGCCGCTTCCTGTGAAAGTAAAGGTTGCTGTGATACCCGCTCTGATTGTAGAAAGCGGAAACGCCGTAGAAATTTTATACCTGGTCATCATTTGGTCATAGAATAACCGTATATTGAGACTCTGCGACATGTTGTAATCTGCAGAAAACTTAATACTCATCATTCTTTGTCCGCCGGTAATCTGCGAATCGTTTTGCAGAATGTTGGTAATTCTGGTTTGGCTGTCCCGCAATGAGAAATCGGCTCTCACATTCAAATCACTTTTTATGGTTCTTTCTTTCCCTCTGAAATTGAGTTTCATCTTCAAATCTTTCAGAATATATCCGAATCCTAAAATGTATTCTTTTCCTACATCTTCAGTTAAAGTATGATTCACCAAACCAAGCATCAACATTCTGTCGCGGTTGTATTGCGCACGGAACTGCATGTTGTTTCTCATGGTAACATCAGCACCGATAAGCGGAGCAAATGCTTCTACATAACCCACTTGCGAGAATGTATATGGATTGTAAAAATCACCAAACGCATCACGAGTTGAAGCAGCCGCATTGTTCTGCATATTGTAATAATCAATACTCGACTGTATTCCCGATGCGGTGTAAGTAGATGTATAGCCGTGAAGAATGTCGAATTTTGAGAACTGACTGTTTATCATCGGGATATTTTTCAATCCGGAATAAGTGATTCGCCAATTCGGAAGTGGGAATCCTGATTTTTTCGGGTCAGAAATTGCTCCGTTCGGCGATTTACCTTCTACTGCTGCCTGAAATGCAGGAACTAAAACGTAAGCATTTGCTAAGGAATGACCGTCTGTATATCCGTCAGCATTTATAGCACCTCCCATTTGTTGTGAGATTTGTTTTGCATTTGCTAACATATCCCGATAGATTTCAGCACCGTCTCTGAAACTTGTTCTGTACGTCCATGTGGTTCTGGAATAGGTAATCATATCATTTCCGAATGAAAACTGGAATCCGTTTGTAGGGTCAGAATCTGCATCTACATTGAAGCCGCCTTGAGTGAAATTGCTGTTATAATTTTTCAACACATTCAAATCAATTCTAAAATCGTTTAACGGCATAATCTGCATATTGGCAGTGAAATTTATATTTTTCATCTGCGTATAAGGATCATTCATATAGTAGGAATCAGAAATCCAACCATTTTCGATAACGGTTCTTCTAATATCTGCTTGTGAACCAAGCAAGAAACCGTAAGTAGGACCGCCTAAAGTTTGTCCGTATCCGTACCAATTTGGTGCAGAAAGCAATCCCGGAAGTACCGTTCCGTTATTTTCATTATATGAAACATCAACTTGCTTAATCGAGGTTAAGGCATAAGCAATGCTTTGAAGCGGTGTAAGTTTATTTTTGAATTTATAACTCTTGAAATCTCTTTTACCGTTTTTCTTTTGCCACATTGCATTGTAAGCATTATTCAGCGAGTCAATTTCCTGTTTACGCTTCTGCATTTTAGTATTAAGTTTCTGGAAGTATTTAAACTTACTGAAGAATTTCGGTACATCTACTGCAGCAGTTCCTATGATATTATTTGTATTCTGACCGATGCTTCCCAAACTTTCTGGTTTGTTGGTATCGGGATTTATGAAACTAGTCATGACGGTACTTCTCGCATTCCAGTTATAGGTAAATCCGTAACCGATTTCAGCGGTGATAAAATCAAGATAAGGGAAATGTTCAAACGGGAAACGGTAATTCAGTTGTGCACGGTGGTTGTATAGAACAGGTCTTCCTGCACGGAACGGATCTGCAAAAATAGATTTGGTATCCATATTCACAACATTCAGATTATCGTTTAATGTTCGCATTGCAGAATTGATTTCCAACTTCAAAGATTTGGTAAAGTTGAATCCTAAACTGTATTGCCAACCAAAGTAGAAGTTTCTGTTTTTGATGACATCAAAATCCTGACCCGAATTTCCGGTGAGTATCGCGTCAATATTCCTGAATTCAAGCTCATTATAATTTCTGTCGATTTCGGTACGGAAAGAAAGTCGCGACGGAACTGGATTAAAATTGACCTCTTTCAGCCACTTCAGATATTTGTAAGATTTCGCTGTGTCGCTTACCATTTTGTTAAATGGTCTTAAAACCCACGGTTTGAAAGAATAATTGTAATCTATATAACCTCTTAAATATTGACGATAGTTTTTCTTGGTATAAACATCTCTGAAATAATCATCATTATAAACCACCGTTGCCGAAAGGTTTTCTACATCATAGAACTTTGCCGGCTTATCTTGCTTGGTGCGTTCTTTATGCATATTTACCACACCTATGCTTCGTTGCTGCGTATAAGTTCTGGCGATTTTTTTCAGCTCATCTTTGTTTGGTGATTTCTCAAAAGTTACGTCGTTATCAATCGGGTTGTATTTCGGATCTTCTATGGTTTGTGCATAAGAATAATTAACCGGAATTTTCATTCCGAATTTTTCCGGTAAAAATTTATCCACATTCACGGTAGTATTAATGGTATAGGCAGAATGTTCAGACTGTGATCTTTCTGCAGGTTTCTCGGTAATGGCACCGAATCCTACAGAAGAGTATGAAGCATTGGCATTTACAATGGCAAAATCTCCTAGGTTAAAATTAATACTTGCGTTTCCTGCGTAACCTCCTTTGTTTTCGATTTCCGAGAGACGAATTTCATTTACCCAAAGAACTAACTCTTTAGAAGCAGCAGAACTCTTATTTCTAACACCGAGCATTATGGTAGTTACGTTTCCTAAACTCGGGCGACCTTTGATATATATTTTTTTCTCGGGGTCGATGCTGCCGAATTCCAAATCTTCGGTACGGAGGTCAATTCCCGTTGGTGAATTTTGATCTCGTCTTAATTTAGCATCTACAAAATTCTGAATTTCGAGATTTACAGTATTTTCATAAGGCCAAATTTCAAGTGGCGATCTGGCCGATTTAGAAGTATATTTCAGCGATGCTTCATATTCATAGTAGTTATCTGTGGCATCACTACCAAAACGGATGAAGAATTTCGCATCAGAATCATAAGCGGAAGAAGCCACATCTTTTAAATTTTCAGCGTGTACAAAAAGTTCTAAGTTTTTGTAGCGTCTCATATCGAGCGACACATTTTTGAAAACCCCTCTTGAAGTTGAAGGTTGAAGCGGAGCAGCTTTCATATAAAGCGAAGATTCATTTTGTCTTTGTGCACCTGCATTTCCGCTAAGAACTTGTCTGTCGATTCCAGGAGGTAAAACATAAGGCGGTTCATTCAGTCCGTTTTCTTCTAAGTTCACACTTCCTACATCTAAATTCTGGTCAGGTACCATATTTGTTCCTTCGGAATCTGGAAGATTGGTTGCAATATCTTTGGTATATTTTCTCCAGTCACTTCTTACCAAATCCAGCGTACCGAAACGAATGGTTGAGGTTTGATCAAAGCCGGTCAAGAGCATTCTTGCAAACCGCACATTATTCAGAATAGACAAATCCTGCGCCCCTCCTGCTGATGCACCGGTATCAAATTGCGACACGGGAACTCTGAACAAATACCATTTGTTAGAACCTGTTTGTCCGTTCTGAAACTTGGCATCAACTTCTTTTACATCTACGATAAAGTTTTGTCCCAAAACCATATTTCCCTGATCGAGGTTAATGGTATATTGATTATAATTTTCGTTTTGGTCTAAGTTGTAATCGCGGTTTAAATCTTCAGCATCGGGAGTTTGAGTGGCAACTTCCAACGTATTGCTCGCCGAGTTTCCTTCCGGTCCGCGGAAATATTTATACCTTTCAACTACAGACGCCGCTTGTGTTCCCTGAAATTTATCTGAAAGATAAAACACGAAATCATCTGAAGCAGGGTCTGAAAGTCCCGTTACCGGATTGATAAAATTAGTGCCGAATTTTGCGGCTTCACCTTGTGCATTTAATCCGTCATAACCTAAATCCTGTGCGGTTCTTTCATCGCCTTCGGTAGAAAAAGCATAGAGAATAGGGAATTGATTCGGCTGATTTCCCCAGTTTGTAGTAGTAACATTTGCAGGTGTACTCGGAGTTGACATTCCGTTTTCGTACATCAGTTTTCCATCTTTCAGCACATCTTCTGAAACATTACCGAGCTGCAAAAGTAATTTCGGATTCGTGCCGAAAGTATTTCCGTCTGCATAAGGATCCATCATCCAAAATTCTACATATTCAATATTTGAACTGATGAAATTGGAAACCGAAATCGGGCGCATCAAACCGCCCCATCTCTGCAATGGAGATTCTGCTTGCTGGTTTACGTTATATGGTCCTCTTTCGTTCGGGAAATAGGCAATGTCTAAAGTATTGGTATAGAGTTGTTCTCCGGCTACGAAATCTCTGCTGTTATAGAGTTCTTTCATTTCTACTCTTCGCGAAGCATGGTTTGAGACCGATTGAGCATTTATTCCACTCGGTGCTCTACCTCCAACTCCATAGAAACGCGGGTCAATATTGTACCATGTCAATAAACCTCTTCCGTTTCCGTGTGCAAGATTATCATTCAGATTAGCGTTTGCAAATACCGGTTCCGGATTGTGTTCCGGCTTAGAAGCCAAACTCCACATCGCAGGTTCTTTCAGGGAAATTTTGGCAGTGGTTTGTTCGAAATCATCAATATATGACTGATTATTGGTAAAACTGTTTTGTCCCGGAAGAAGATAAGCAGCTTCTGCCGTAAAACTAAGGTTTGAAGGTGCTTCTGTATTGATTAATGGTATCTTGTCTGTTAATCTTGTGAGGAACGGCAATTCGTTATTATACAAAACATTAAAGCCGAACATGGTATTGTTAACAGCTTCCTGCCCAAAATTAACTTTCTGTGTTAATGGTGTTTCTGCATAGTTTACCACTGTTCCTCCGATGGTAAGATGCTCATTGAATTTTCTTTCTAAATTCAATCCCAAGAATCTTTTTCTTTGGGTGTTGAAAACCATTTGGTTCTCCATAGAGATATTAATTGCCTGTCCCGATTGTTTGATAGATTCATTAATGATATTCACCGTTCCGAGCATATAATCTACGGTATAGTCTATCCCTTCTGTGAGTTGCACTCCGTTTGCGGTTACTTTCACCGAACCTTGAGGAACGTTGATTGCACCAAGAGAAATTCCTGAACCTTGTGAACCTTTGTACCTTCCTTCCATAGTGTATCGCAATGCGAGATTACTTTGCGAAGCAACTTGTTTTTGCTGGTCGTAGAGATCATTGTAAACAAATTTCGGGTCATTGCTTCCCAAAACTTCCTGCATATAAGCACCGAAAGGTTTTGCTTTGGTAAAGATTAATTTTCCGTTTTCAGGATCTATGGTAATATTCGGTACAAAGTCGAAAATTCCGTCGCCGGTTTCGCCTCCACCTTGCTGCAAGTCATTATTGCTATTTAACCTGTCCCAATTGAAGAGTTTCAGGAGATTCGGATTTACTATGGTTGTAGGGTTGTTCACGGTTGCAGGAAGATAATTTACTTTTCCTCCGCTTTGCGGGTCACGATAATAGACATTGAGCAAGAAATTCTCAGATGAAACAGCATTGGTGTTCAGCGAGTAAATATTCTTCATCATCAAATCCCACATCGGTGAGGTGGTTCTTACCATGGTATTCGGTTTCAGCACTTTGGTAATCAAAACCGGACTTTCCTCGGAAAATTCGCCGACTTTATAAACTTTGTTGTCGCCGTTTAAGGTATAAGAAAAAGCCACTGCAAGAAGCTGGTTGTCATTAAGACGCTGATTCAGAGATAGATATCCCAATTGAGAATGATAAGTAAATTCGTTAGTGCTTAATTTTCTCGCTTTTCTGTTGAAAATAAATTGTTCCCCGTCTGTATAGAGTTCCGGTGAACCGCTTGCATTGGGGAATGTTTGTCCGTTGATGGCGTTGTATGCGGTATTCACATCACGAATGGCATTTCCCAATCCTGTAATACCTTGGTAAAGATTGTTTTGTGAATTGTCGGGATAGCCGGAAACTCCTTCACCTAAATCACGAATCCCCAAAATCCCTTTCTGATCCTGCAGATTTCCCGAACCTTGGTCTAAAACCCATGCTTCGATTCTGGTGATACTGATTCGCGAATTGATTTGCGGATAGTTCAGTAACGAACGGTCGTAATTGTTTAAGAAATAATGCCCGAGAAAATAGTGTTGGTTATCTTCATAATCTATGGCGTTTAATTTAAAGGTATTCATCATACCACCTCCTTGTGCAACAATAGTTCTCGCTTCACCTTGCTGCTGCGAAAACACCAATGTACCAGTAGTTTTTCCGAGCTGAAATTCGGTCTTTAAACCGAAAAGAGATTCTGAACCGCGAATTAAACTTGTAGAAAGAGGCATATTCACATTCCCGAATTCTATTCTTTTGATGATTTTATCTTCGCCTCCTGTTGTTTTATCTTCTAGTCCTTTTGATTGTAAATCTTTCCAAGTTCCTTTTGCCTGCCAAACTAAATTCAGTCTGTTCTCAAATGCGAAACCGCTTTGTGTATCGTAATTGGCTTTCAACTGAAGATTCTCTCCTACTTTCCCCAATAAACCGAGTTGGATTCTCTGCTGAATATCAATGGTAAAACTTGTTCTGTTCTGCGGCAATATAAGTGGATTGTCAATACTTTGATAAAGGATTCCCAAATCAAACGAGGCAAATCCCTGCGGAATAAGTTCTATTTTATTTCCCCCGAAAATGCTTTCAAACAGCTTGTTTTTTATTCTTATACTTGGGAGCAGACCTTTTTTTACAGCATCTTTTTCATCTTTTTTGTTACCCAGATTATAGATAGACGATTTTTCTTTGTAATATTCTGCAAGCTGGTTATTCAGTATGTATTGATAGTATTCTTCTGAACTCATGGAAACGGGACTTCCTACAACCATATTCCCGATTTTCGGGTACAAAATATACATGCCGCTCTGTACATCATAAAATGCTTCGTACTTGATTGGGTTTGGCAAAGAGTATTCTGTGCGGACAATGGTACTATCTGATGGTTTCACCTGTGCAAACGCTGTTGCAGAAGCAAAAAACAGAAAAATAAACAGTAAGAACTTATGCTGAAGTAGAACTTTTTTCTCCAAGTTTTATGTGTTATATGTTTTTTAAAATTTGCTTTACTAAATCTTCCACAGAAACATCGGGATTTTGTTTTAAAATCCTGTCTGCAATTTTCTCGCTGGTTTTCTTCGGGATTCCCAAAACCTCTAATGCAGATAACGATTCTTCTTTGGTTTTATTATATGCAAAGGTAGTAATTATTTCGTCAGAAATCGTGAACTTTTGGACTTTATCCCGCAAATCTACAATGATTCTTTCGGCGGTTTTTGCTCCGATTCCTTTTACTTTTTGTAGGAGTGTACTGTTGTCAGAAAGTATTGCCGTTGATATTTCTTCCAAACTCAGTGATGAAAGCATAATAATGGCAGAAACAGGACCCACTCCATTCACGCTTATGAGCAGATTAAACATTTCTTTTTCTAAAACCGTACTGAACCCGAAAAGCAAATGTGCATCTTCCCGAATAATTTGCTGGATATTGAGAAAAGTTTCTTTACCTAAAACCAATTTTTCAGAGGTCTGCAAACTAATTCCCACAAAATAACCAACTCCGTTTACATCAATAACAACCGAGGTGGGATTTAGTTCTTGTACAATTCCTTTGAGTGAATAAATCATTTTACTTATTTTTTGTTTTTCCTTCCTCTCGCTTTTGTGCATCGAGAACTACAATAGTCGCAAGATTCACAATTTCATCTACACTTGCGCGCATTTGCAAAACGTGAACTGGTTTTTTCAGTCCCATTAAAATTGGTCCTATAACTTGTGCTACTTTCATTCCGCGGATAATTTTATAGGAAAGATTGGCACTCTCTAAATTAGGAAAAACAAAAACATTTGCTGGTGTTGTTCCCAGTTTCGAGAATGGATAATCTGAAAGATGTTCCGCATCCATTGCAAAATCGGGCTGTATTTCTCCATCCACAATCATATTAGGAAATTTTTCGTGAAGAATTTTTACTGCTTTTGCCACTTTTTTTGAAGTTTCAGAACTCGATGAGAAATTTTCAAAAGAAAGCATCGCAACTCTCGGTTCTATCGCAAAATTTTTCACTGTATGTTCTGACATTCTTGCAATATTTACCAATTCTTCAGAAGACGGATTTTGGTTAATAGAAGCATCTGCAAAGAAAATAGGTTTTTTTCCTGTAAGAATCATCATCATTGAAGATATTTTCTCCACACCTTTTTCTCTTTCAATAACTTTGAGAATAGGTTTCAAAACTGCAGAATAATTTTTAGAAAAACCCACAATCAAAGCATCTGTATCACCATGATGCAACATCAAAGGTCCGAAATAATCTCTTTGTCGAACATATCTTTTCGCTTTATATTCGTTCATTCCTTTTCTTTGCCGGATTTTCCACAAAGTATTGCGATATTTTTTTCTATTTTCTTCTTGGTCATCGTCCATTGGATCTACAATCGGCACATCAATCTCAATTCCAAATTTTTTCATTTGCTCTTTGATGAATTTTTTCTCGCCGAGCAAAATAGGTTGTGCAATTCCTTCTTCATAAAGAATCTGTGCCGCTTTCAAAACATTATATTCTTCAGCATTTCCCAGTGTTACTCTTTTCGGATTAGAACGCGCTCTGTTTTGCATCATTCTGATGAGCTTCTCATCGCGTCCCATTCTGTCGAGAAGATGATTTTCGTATTCTTCAAAATTCTCAATGGATTTTCCTGCAATTCCGCTTTCCATTGCTGCTTTTGCAACTGCGGAAGATACACGGGTAATTAACCTATTATCAAACGGTTTCGGAATAAAGTATTCTCTACCGAAGCTCAAACCTTTTAAATTATACGCCAAAATCACTGCTTCCGGAACGGGCTCTTTCGCCAAATCTGCAATGGCGTGAACTGCGGCGAGTTTCATTTCTTCATTAATTCCTGTCGCCTGAACATCAAGAGCACCGCGGAAAATATAAGGAAAACCGAGAACATTATTGACTTGATTAGGGAAATCACTTCTTCCTGTCGCCATAATCACATCTTTTCTTGTTTTCATCGCCAAATCATAATCTATTTCGGGATCCGGATTTGCCAAACCAAAAACAATGGGATTTTCCGCCATAGATTTCAGCATTTCGGGCGACATGACATTGGCTTTTGAAAGTCCCACGAAAACATCTGCATTTTTCAGTGAATCTTCTAAAGTTTCTTTATCGGTTTCTGCTGAGAAATCTAATTTTTCGGCGGTAAGATTTTTTCTTTTATGACTGATAACTCCTTTGCTGTCGCACATCAGGAGGTTTTCTTTTTTCAAGCCGAGTTCTATGTACAATTTGGTACAGGCAATTGCCGCTGCTCCTGCTCCGCTTACCACCATTTTTACCTCGCCGATTTTTTTACCAGCAATTTCTAAAGCATTGATAAGAGCGGCTGCAGAAATAATCGCCGTTCCGTGTTGATCATCGTGCATCAACGGAATATTGAGCTCGTTTTTCAGTTTCTGTTCAATATAAAATGCTTCCGGTGCTTTAATATCTTCCAGATTGATTCCGCCGAAAGTAGGAGCTATTCCTTTTACTATTTCTATGAATTTGTCGGGGTCTTTTTCATCAATTTCAATATCGAAAACATTGATGTCTGCAAAGATTTTAAATAAAAGCCCTTTCCCTTCCATTACTGGTTTTGATGCTTCTGCACCAATGTCTCCTAAACCGAGAACGGCAGTTCCGTTGGAAATTACGGCAACCAAATTTCCTTTTCCTGTATAATCATAAACAGCTTTCGGGTTTTTCTCGATTTCCAAACACGGTATTGCAACACCGGGAGAATACGCCAAAGATAAATCACGCTGCGAAGAATGCGGTTTTGAAGGGATTACTTCTATTTTTCCTTTCGGTTCGGCTTTGTGATAATCAAGAGCGGCTTGATTAAAGTTTTTTTGATCGCGGTGTGTTTTGCTGGACATATTTTTTTACTTTCAAGGTTTAAAGTTCAAGGTTACAATTGGTGCAGGTTGCAAGGTTTTAACATCCCGTAAAAATTTTCTTTCTGAAAATTTTTCCACCCCTTTGAAAGAGGGGAATTCTTCCCGCTTTCAAACTTCCATCTTCCAAACTTTTCAACTCATATTCAAAATATATTTTTTATGATAATCTACTAAACTTTCAATGGGTTTTTTTACGATTGTTCCTATATTAAGATTGAGTTCTGCAGCGGCGGAACGCAGAATATCTTCATAATAAAATGAGATAGAACCAATGAAATTGATTTCAGCTTCTTTGGCTTCTTCATAAGGTAAAACTTGATAATCTAAGAAATTTTTCATCTCGTCAAAAACCATATTCTGAAAATACGGGTGCTTTTTTCTTTCGACTACAAATTTATTGAAATCTGCCAAATAAGCATTTGCTCGCGGATTGTGATACATATTTTTTATGGCTTCTTCGATGGTGAGATTATACTCTTCTCTAAATTCCCTGCTCAAATCTTCGGGGAGTTTTTTCATAAAAAATCTTCTTAAAAGGTGTTTTCCGATTGCACTTCCGCTTCCTTCATCACCGATTAAAAAACCGAGAGAAGGCAATTCTCTTTTCAGCGTTTCACCATCAAAATAGCATGAATTAGAACCTGTACCGAGAATGCAAACAATTGCTGGTTTTCCGTTGTAAGCAGCATAAGCAGCGGCAGTAAGATCTTCTTTTACAGTGATTTCAGAGTTTTTGAAAACTTTCTGAAACTCATTTTCCACTAATGCGCGGTTTTCTGGAACGCCGCAACCTGAACCATAAAAAAATATCTTTTGCAGTGAATCTTTTACGGAAACCAAACTGCTGTTTTTTTCGATTTCGGGAGCAATGAGTTCGGCACCAATGATATTGGGATTGAAACCGATAGTTTCGGTTTTCAGAGAAATTTTTCCCGATACATCCAAAATCACCCAGTCGCATTTCGTAGAACCGCCGTCAACAATGGCAATCATAATTTTGAGTTTAAGGATGCTAAAATATTAATTTAATTTTAAATCTTGACGTTTAATTTATTCTAACCTATTTGCCGATGAAAATATCCCGAAAATAAAAAACGAACCGTGAAAAGTCCGTTTTTACATTCTAAAATTATGAGCTAATTTTTGAAAAATCACTCCACACTCAAAACTTCCCGAATTTCTGGAGCGTATTGTTTTATCGTGCTTTCCACACCGAGTTTCATCGTAGAAAAACTCATGGGACAACCGTTACAATTACCATGAAGTCTCACAAAAACAGTATCATCTTTTACCTCGACCAGTTCTATATCGCCTCCGTCTTTATTTAAAAAAGGACGAATACTGTCTAAAGCATCTATTATTCTGGTTCTTGTTTCTTCGTATTTTAGTTGTGTTTCCATAATTATTTTTTTATAGAGCAACCCGCCATTGTTGTGATTTTAACGGCTTCTGTCGGTGGAAGATTTTT